>JALZVZ010000066.1 GCA_023299945.1 Altererythrobacter sp.
CAGCTGGATGAGGCAGCAGGCTATTTGCTCAAAACCGAGTTGGAAAGCCGCGGGATGACCATTCTTACCGGCGCGGACACTGAGGTGATCCTCAGCAAAGAGGGCCATGTCAGCGGCGTAAAGCTCAAGGATGGGACTGAAATTGCCGCCGATATTGTGGTGATGGCCGTGGGCATTCGCCCCAATACAGCCCTTGCCAAAACCGCTGGCGTTGAAACCGGACGCGGCATTGTCGTCAATGATGATATGGTCACGTCCGATCCTGCAATCTTGTCGGTTGGTGAATGCGTGGAGCATCGCGGCGCATGTTACGGACTTGTCGCCCCGCTGTGGGATATGTGCCGTTCCTTGGCTGCTGGTTTGTCAGACACGCCCAAAGGCTATGAAGGCTCTGTCACATCGACAAAGCTTAAAGTGTCCGGCGTTGATCTGTTCTCCGCTGGCGATTTCACCAGCGATGAGGATTGCGAGGACATTGTCATGCGGGATGCTGCGCGTGGCATTTACAAGCGTGTTATCGTCAAAGACAATACAATCATCGGCGCTGTTCTTTACGGCGATACAGCCGACGGCAATTGGTATTTTGACCTCCTGAAAACCGAAGAGGATATCTCTGAAATTAGAGAGGCGCTGATATTCGGCCAAGCCTTTGCGCTAGGGGGTGCGCTTGCAAACCCTGAGGACGCCGTTGCGGCCCTCTCTGATACGTCAGAGATTTGCGGCTGCAACGGCATTTCCAAGGGCGATGTTGTCGCCTGCATCAATGATGGCGCAAACAGTCTGAGCGCGGTTCGATCACAATGCAAAGCCAGCGCTAGCTGCGGATCATGTACGGGGCTGGTTGAAAGCCTACTGAAAATCACTTTGGGTGATGAGGTCGAGGCGGGCGCGAAAACTCTGTGCGGCTGCACCAGTTTTGGTCATGATCATGTCCGTGCAATGATCCTTGAAAAAGAGCTAAAAGCAATCCCTGAAATTATGCAGGAATTGCATTGGACCACGCCCGATGGCTGTTCCGGCTGCCGGCCTGCGCTCAACTATTATCTGCTATGCGCTTGGCCGGGCGAATATGAAGATGATCAAAAGAGCCGTTTCGTCAATGAACGCCTGCATGCCAACATTCAAAAAGACGGAACCTATTCGGTTGTGCCGCGCATGTGGGGCGGGATTACCAACCCTACAGAGCTGCGCGCGATTGCTGATGTGACCGAAAAATACGGTGCACGCATGGTCAAAGTCACTGGTGGTCAGCGGCTCGATATCTTCGGTATTAAGAAAGAGGATTTGCCCGCTGTTTGGGCCGATCTGAATGCGGCTGGCATGGTGTCTGGGCACGCTTACGGTAAATCCTTGCGAACAGTAAAAACCTGCGTGGGCAACGAATGGTGCCGCTTCGGCACCCAAGATTCCACCGGCCTTGGCGTGAAGCTGGAACAGATGAGCTGGGGCAGCTGGATGCCGCACAAATTCAAAATGGCGGTCAGCGGATGTCCGCGCAATTGCGCAGAGGCGACGATCAAAGACTTCGGCGTGATCTGTGTGGATAGTGGCTATGAAATCCACATTGGCGGCAATGGCGGGATCACTTTGCGCGGTACCGATTTGCTATGCCGCGTTGCAACCGAGGAGGAGGCGCTCGACTATTCCGCAGCCTTCATCCAGCTCTACCGCGAGGATGCGCATTATCTAGAGCGCACTGCGCCTTGGGTTGAGCGCAAAGGGCTGGAATGGGTGAAAGGCCAATTGCTAGATGACCCTGAGACGATCGGTAGATTGGCTGAGAAGTTCCGCTACTCACAAAGCTTCTGCCAAGATGATCCTTGGGCCAAGCGGGTGGCTGGCGAACGCGCTGACTTGCACAATCATCTGGCGGAAATTCGCCCATCGCAGCTAGCTGAGCCCAAATCTGAGCCCAAGTCTGAGCCAGCGAAGGAGAACGCATGATGGATGCTCTCTGGCTCGATATTGGTCCCACTACGCAAATTGAACCGGGCAGCGCGCGCACTTTGCCGGTTGAAGGCGGAGAGGAGCTTGCCGTATTCCACACTTTGCGCGGTGAATTTTATGCTCTGGTCAATGCTTGCCCGCACAAAAAGGGCCCGCTTTCGCAAGGGATTGTTCACGGCGACAGCGTGTCTTGTCCGCTGCACAATTGGCGCATTTCGTTAAAGTCTGGCGAGGCTTTGGGCGATGATAAGGGTTGCACTCCGACAATTCCGCTTAAAGTGGATTCTGGTCGCATCTACCTCAATCGCGCAGCGGTTTTGGGTGAAAGGGCAGCGTGAGGCGATGACCCAAAGCGCTGCCCCTAGAATCAGAACAACCTGTGCATATTGCGGTGTAGGCTGCGGTATTTCAGCCAAAGTGACAGGCGAACGCACGGTGGAGATTGCAGGCGATATAGCCCATCCTTCCAATGCTGGATCGCTTTGTTCAAAAGGAACGCATTTGGGCGAAACCATCGGTTTAGAAGGGCGCTTACTCCACCCTATGATTGGCGAGGAGGAGGTAAGCTGGGACCGCGCGGCTGCTGAGGTGGCAGGCAGAATGCAGGCATGCATTGATGAGCATGGGCCAGACAGCGTCGCTTTTTATGTTTCAGGTCAATTGCTAACTGAGGATTATTACATCGCCAATAAGCTGATGAAAGGCTTCATCGGCAGCGGGAATATCGACACCAATTCCCGGCTGTGCATGGCGAGCGCAGTCGCAGCGCATAATCGCGCCTTTGGCGAGGACATTGTCCCTTGCACTTATGACGATCTGGATGCCGCCGATGTGATCTTGCTGGTCGGCTCGAACACGGCCTGGTGTCACCCTGTCATATGGCAGAGAATTGAGCGCGCACGCGCAGCCAATGGTACGAAATTGGTCGTCATTGATCCGCGCAAAACGGAAACAGCAGAGGGCGCCGATCTGCACATTCCGATTGCGCCGGATGGCGACGTGGCGCTCTTCAATGCTTTGCTCGCAGACATGTTTAGACGCGGCGACATTGATGATGTTTTCCTTGCAGAGCATTGCGACATCCCGGCTGGCTTTTGGGCAGATCTTAGCGATGATCCGCAAGTGGATGCTGGGCTTTTTGCCGAATTGGCCAATCTGGTCGCTGGCTCAAAGCGCCTGATAAGCTTGTTCAGCCAAGGGGCGAACCAATCGCGCAGCGGCACGGATAAAGGCAATGCGATCATTAATCTGCATCTGGCGAGTGGTCAGATAAATCGCACAGGTGCTGGGCCTTTCTCGATCACAGGCCAGCCCAATGCCATGGGTGGGCGCGAGGTAGGCGGTCTGGCCAATATGCTCGCTTGTCACCTGGGTTTTGATGATGACGCGTTGGCGGCTGCTTCCACTTTTTGGGATGCAGCCAACATGTGCACCGGCCCGGGCAAAAAGGCCGTCGACATGTTCGATGCCTTGCATGAGGGGCGCATCAAATTCATCTGGGTGATGGCGACCAATCCCGCCGTCTCCATGCCCAATGCTGGCAAGGTGCGCGATGCTTTGAATAAGTGCCCAACAGTGGTTGTCTCCGAAGTTATGGAGGACACCGATACAGGCAGTTTCGCAAATATTCGATTGCCTGCTCTTGGCTGGGGCGAAAAGGATGGCACGGTTACCAATTCGGAGCGGGTCATAAGCCGCCAGCGCGCTCTGATGCGCGCACCAAGTGATGCTCTGGCCGATTGGCAAATCATCGCCAATGTTGCCGCAGCCATGGGGTTTGCGCAGGCGTTCGATTATTCCAGACCGGCCGACATATTCCGAGAATATGCCGCGATGACGGCCCTATCCGCAGCGCGCGGGCGCAAGCTTGATCTGACCCAATGGGCGCAGTGCAGCGATGAGGATTACGATAATATGGAGCCGTTTCGGTGGGGCGGTAATTTTCCGCTGAAAGACGGTTTTCCAACCACCAATGGCCGCGCGAAATTGCTTGCAGTCAGCCCGCCTGCTTCTCCCGCTTTCGCCAGCGCATTCCCATTGCGCTTGAACACTGGGCGTTACCGCGATCAGTGGCATACAATGACACGCACAGGACTGGCCCCTACGCTTGCGCATCACCGGCGTGAACCTCTGCTTGAGCTGCACCCCGATGACGCGGCTTGTTACGATCTGGATGAAGGCGGCCTTGCTAAGGTCACCACCGAATTCGGCAGTGCCATCTTCCGTGTGCAATGTACCGAAAATCAAGCCAAGGGCACAATCTTCACGCCCATTCATTGGACTGATAGCCAAGGCAGCGCCGGGCGCACTGGCAGGTTGATTTCGCAGGATACGGACCCGATTTCAGGACAGCCAGGCTTTAAAGATAGCGCCGCCTGCATCAAACCTTTCGTTCCTGATTGGCGCGCCTTTTTGGTGTCTCGTGAGGTAACCGAACCGGCCTCTACCTACTCTGCAATCAGCCGAATTAAAGGCGGCTGGCTTACCGAGCTTGCGGGTCTTGGCGATGTGGATGCGGAGGCTTTGCTACCAGCGGGCCAGCGCAGCGAAGTCGCCGATATGAACCGAGGCATGCGGCGCTTAACGGTATTCACAGAAGATGGCGATCTGAAGGCTGCGCTCTATATCACCCGCAGCGGCGAGCTGCCGCTGCGTGAATGGGTGGCAGAGCAATTGATTGTAGAAAAGCCAGAAGGGCTGGCGCTTCTCGCTGGCCGCCCAAGCACGCCCCAACCAGATCGCGGCCCGATGGTTTGTGTGTGCCACGGTGTTGGCCAAATCCAGATTGCGCAAGCCATCGATGACGGGGCCGCAGATGTCGATGCTGTCGGCGCATGCAGCCGCGCGGGCACCAATTGCGGCAGTTGTCGGCCAGAGATTGCGCGCATGATTGCTGAGCTCAGCAACCCCATAGCGGAGGCAGCCGAATGAGTGATTTTCCAAAAGGTTCCGTCTGGCTCGTTGGTGCCGGGCCAGGTGATCCAGAGCTACTGACACGCAAGGCAGAGCGCTTGATCCTGACAGCTGACATCATTTTCTATGATGCTTTAGTGGGGCCAGAAGTGCTGGCGCTTGCGCTGCAGAACCTGCGCCTTGTGCCAGTGGGAAAACGCTCTGGCCGCCATTCAAAAGACCAGAGAACCATTGATCAAATGATCGTCGATGCGGCTTTGGCGGGGCAGCGCGTGGTGCGCTTAAAAGGCGGCGATCCCGCGATATTTGGCCGCGCAACAGAGGAGCTGGAGGCATGCCGCACGGCTGGAATCACCGTTCAAATTTGCCCGGGGATTACCGCGGCCAGCGGCGCGGCGGCAAGCTTGGGCGCATCGCTAACTTTGCGCGGAATGGCCCGCAAGCTCACCCTTATTACCGCCCATGCAAAGCGGGGCGAGGCGCTTGATTTGGATTGGGATGCCCTCGCCGATGCGCATGCCACTCTCGCAGTCTATATGGGCAAGGCAGCGGCGGGCACCGTGTCTCGTCAGTTGATTGCAGCCGGAAGGCGCCCAGATACGCCAGTTGCACTCGTCGAAAATGCTACGCTGCCCAATGAACGCCAATTTTTCACTACACTTGGTTTGCTGCCGATAGCGAGCAAGACGGCGTTGGGCGATGGTCCAGCGCTTTTGCTGATTGGCGAAGCAATGCGCCAACGACTTGCCTCAAACCGCGATGCGCTTGGCGCCGACAGCACTCAGCTTGTCAGCAAATAAAGGCGCATCGACTTGATAGAAGTCGGCCCATTTTGTGCGTTGACCAAAGCGGCAATGGCTATATGCCTTGGCGTTATGGATGGAATGTCTAGGCCCCCACAGCCGCCCTCACTATCGGCATTGGTGCGCGATGGGCCAATAGCTCTATTTCTTGATTTCGATGGGACTTTGGTCGAATTGGCCGCGACGCCGGATGCGATCCTTGTGCCGCGGGATATGCGCGCCAAACTGCGTTCCCTTTCGCAAGAAATGGATGGACGCCTCGCTTTGGTAAGCGGGCGCTCAATCGCTGATCTAGAAACACATCTTGGCCATTTGGATATAGCCGCCGCAGGCTCGCACGGGGCAGATTGCCGGCTGGCATCAGGACGGGCGCTGGGCCAAATACCGCAAGGAATAAGCGCTGAGGCACGCGCATCCCTGTATCGCTTCGCCCAAAACGAAGGCCTCGACTTGGAAACAAAGTCGCATGGTGCTGCGCTGCATTTTCGCAAACACCCTGAAAAGGAGCGCGCGGCATATCAATTTGCTTCTGCCCTCGCCGAGCAGCACGGCTTGGCAGTGAAGACCGGCAAATGCGTTGTCGAGCTGGTAGAAAGAGGAGCGGATAAGGGTGCAGCGGTGGACGCCTTTATGGATGATCCGATGTTCGCAGGCGCGGCCCCTTGGTTCATTGGCGATGATATTACCGACGAGGATGGTTTTAAAGCTTGCCAAGATAGGGGCGGCGGGGGCATCCTTGTTGGCGAGAGAGAGGAAACCCGCGCGGGCCATGCGCTCGCAGATGTAACAGCTGTCCGCCAATGGTTGGGCATCTAAAGCTGGATGTGGAATGACGAGCACTCTCGATACGACTTTTCAAAATAGTGAAAACCCAAAACAGGCCATTCCAAACTTGGAATTATGGCCAATTGGCAATTGTCAGGTCAGCGGGCTGATCGATAGCGCCGCCGGATTGGTCTGGGGCTGTGTGCCGCGCGTGGATGGCGACCCCGTTTTTTGCGCGCTTTTGAACGGCGATGCTCAGGAGGCCGGCGTTTGGCGCTTTGAGTTGGAGGGACAAATTGCGGCCTCTCAGCGATATGAACGCAATACGGCCATCTTAATCACTCGGCTGGAAGCAGAGGATGGCTCGGCCGCGGAGATCTATGATTTCTGCCCGCGCTTTGAACGCTCTGGCCGCATGTACCGCCCCGTTGCCTATGCCCGCATTGTGCGCCCCGTGGCAGGCACGCCGCGCCTCAAGACCAATGTGCGGCCTAAGCAGAATTATGGCGCGCAGCTGGCGGAAACCAATCACGGCACCAATCACATCCGCTATATGATGGGCGCGCAGACTATGCGGCTGAGCACGGATGCGCCGGTTGGCTATATTCTCGAAGGCCGCTCCTATCGGTTGGAAAGCGACCAGCATTTCTTCCTTGGCCCTGATGAGCCCTTTGTCGGCAATGTCCGCTCAGAGGTTCGCCGGATGGAGGCGCAAACCGCCAAATATTGGAAGCATTGGACGCGCGGGCTGCATATTCCGCTCGAATGGCAGGAAGAGGTTATTCGCTGCGCGATTGCGCTGAAATTGTGCCAGCATGAAGAAACCGGCGCAATCGTCGCCGCGCTCACCACCAGCATTCCCGAAGCTGCGCATTCTGAGCGCAATTGGGATTACCGCTTCTGCTGGATCCGCGACAGCTATTACACGGTGCAAGCGCTGAACCGGCTTGGCGCTCTGGATGTGCTTGAGAAATATCTCGCCTATCTGCGCAATATTGTAGGCGCGGCGAAAGGCGGCCAAATCCAGCCGCTTTACTCGGTCATGGGCGAAAGCGAATTGAACGAGGTGACAGCCGCGCATTTGGCGGGCTATCGCGGCATGGGGCCGGTGCGGCGCGGCAATGCGGCCTATAAGCAAATCCAGCATGATTGTTATGGCCAGATCGTTCTGCCAACCGCGCAAGGCTTCTTTGACAGCCGGATGCTGCGCATGGCGGATGAGGGCGATTTTGAAAGCCTTGAGCAAGTCGGTGAAATGGCTTGGGCGATGCATGATCAACCCGATGCAGGCCTGTGGGAATTTCGCACGCGCGAGGAAGTGCACACCTATTCTGCCGTTATGTCATGGGCAGCCTGCGACCGGCTCGCCAATGTCGCGGAGCATATCGGCAAGGAAGAACGCGCCGCAATATGGCGCGAGCGGGCCGACACAATTCGCGCCACGATTGAGGAGAAAGCTTGGGTTTCGGCAGACAACAAGGATGCGGATGAAGGCCACTACGGCGCCAGCTTTGAAAGTGATTATCTCGATGCAAGCCTGCTGCAAATGGTCGAGCTTCGGTTTCTATCACCGGAGAATCCGCGCTTTCAATCAACCTTTGCTGCGATTGAGAAAGAGCTGCGGCGCGGCGATCACATGCTGCGTTATGCCAAGGAAGATGATTTCGGCGCGCCCGAAACGGCCTTCAACGTCTGCACCTTTTGGCTAATCGAGGCTTTGCATTTGGCGGGCCGCGACGATGAAGCACGCACTCTGTTTGAAACCATGCTAAGCCACCGCACGCAGTCGGGCATGCTGAGCGAAGACCTCGACTATAAGACGGATGAGCTGTGGGGCAATTTCCCGCAAACATACTCTCTGGTCGGCGTCATAAATTGCGCTGGCCTGCTCTCCAAACCTTGGAAGGAAGTACGATAGGACGCCTCGTTGTCATCTCGAACCGCGTCGCTGTGCCAAAGGCACGCGGCGCTGCGGGCGCGCAAGGCGGACTTGCAGGCGCGCTCAATTCTGCGCTTAAAAAGCACAAAGGCTTGTGGTTTGGTTGGTCGGGCCAAGAAAGCGAAGCAGACGGGCAGGCTGGCAATATCAATATGCATCGCGCCGATGGCGTGACCACAGCAACGATTGATTTGTCCGCCCGGGATATTGACGAATATTACAATGGCTATGCCAACTCCACGCTTTGGCCGCTGTTCCATTACCGCCTCGATCTCACCGAATATGAGCGCGAAACCGGTAAGGGGTATGAGCGGGTAAATGAGCGTTTTGCTGAAAGCGTGCAGCCGCTGATTGAAGAAGAAGACCTCGTCTGGGTGCATGATTATCATCTGCTTCCCTTAGGCGAGCGCCTGCGGGCACGCGGCCTCAGAAACCGCATCGGTTTCTTTCTGCATATCCCTTGGCCGCCAACCCGGCTGTTCGTGTCGCTGCCCTTTCACGAGCGGCTGGTGCGCACCATGCTCGATTATGATCTGGTCGGTTTCCAGAACAATGAATGGCTGGAAAGCTTCCTCCACTATTGCCGCAAGGAACTCGGCGCAGAGGTGGATGAAAGCACTGGCATCATTAGCTTCGAAGGGCGCACTGTGCGCGCAAAAGCCTATCCCATCGGGATCGATTGGGACCATTTCCAAGCGCAGGGCAAAACGGACAAGGCAGGCAAAGCCGCAGAGCGCCTAACCACATCCATCCGCGACCGCACTGCAATGATCGGGGTCGACCGGTTGGATTATTCCAAAGGCCTGCCCGAGCGCATAGACGGCATTGGCCGCTTCTTTGATCAGCATCCAGAGCGCGTGCGCGACCTTGTCTATGTCCAAGTCGCCCCGCCCAGCCGCGAGGATGTGGAAAGCTACCAACATATTCGCGAGGTGCTTGAGCAGAAAACGGGACAAATCAACGGCGCTCGTTCAGAGGTCGATCTCGTCCCGATCCGCTATGTGAACCGTGGATATGAACATGCCGAGCTTTACGGCTTTTTCAATGCTGCCAAAATCGGATTGGTCACGCCTTTGCGCGACGGGATGAATTTGGTCGCAAAAGAATATGTCGCGGCCCAAGACCCACAGGATCCCGGCGTTCTTATTCTCTCACGTTTTGCTGGTGCCGCTCAGCAATTGAGCTGCGATGAGAAGGGCGCTGTGATGGTCAACCCGCACAGTCCGGATGATTTGAGCCACGCAATTCTCGCCGCACTCGACATGCCTCTGGCCGAAAGAAAATCACGCTATGAGGCGATGATAACAACTATCCGTGATGACAATGTCCAAGCATGGACTGCAGAGTTTTGTAGCGATTTGGCGGGTTGAATAGAGGCAAGAGCTGTAAGTCACCTTCCTACCCCATACCCAAGCCCCTCATTAATCGCCGCATCACTTCTTCGCAAAAGCAGATTGACCGCTAAAGCCCCACTTGCAGGACTGTAGAGTTTTGAGCGCCTCTCATCAAAACAGACAGGCAGTTTCGTTCAAATTGTGGAAACTCTCAAACACGCGTGACAATGGCGGCGGCGGCGTATAACGGCCTATCGTGTGAGCTCTTCAAAACATGACACGCTGGCCACTGATGCCATGGAT
>JALZVZ010000067.1 GCA_023299945.1 Altererythrobacter sp.
GGCAGGTCATTGAGAAAATCGGTCTTCACCAGACTTTTCTCGCGATCATGGAAGGTGATATGAACCTTGGGCGCAATCCATTCCTCGCCCGGACGCCAATCTTCAAAATAGGCTCTAGCTACTCGATAGGGGCTATGTTCAGAATAAGGCGCATCATCATCGGGAGATAAATCATGCGCGCCGGGGCTTATATTCCAGGTCGGAATGCTCTCGATGTAGCGGTTTCTGTAAAACTGCACTGACTCTGCCAATTTTTCTCTCCGCGTTCCAATTCCCAAACAATTTGTCGTAAGACCCCGGAACGCTCGGACGTTCATGCAGATACCTTCGGCCGACGACTAAAAGTAGTGAACAGGACTGGATGGCTTCTTGGGTCTGGGCATCAAGCCGCCCGACCCGCTCCGCGCAAACTTTCAATCAGGTACGTTTAGTCTGACAACACCCGCCTGAGGCTCGAGTTATTTGGGTTCTGGATCAAGGCCCATCTTGCGCATGTTCCGGTAAAGCTGCTCCACGCCATCGGAATAGCCTCCATCCGCAATTTCGTTAAAAAGACTTTCAAGCGGCAATGCCGCTTGATGAACAAAAACATCACCAACACCCAAATCCTCATCCGCAAGAACATAATTATCAATAATGTTATCAACAATAATAACTTCACTTTCTGATAACGGTATAAATCCTCCAATGTTTTCTTCTAAATCCACAATATAATGCAGCCTTTGTTTAACTTGGTTACTGTCCCCCCAATATATTGCATATACAAAGTATTTTTTTTTTGGATTTTTTTTGAGAGAAACTATCATTTACACCTCATTGAGAATTTTTTATCGACGAAGTAACTTTTATATCAGCAATCTTTCCGGTTGTCGGGTTGTATTGATAGTGAATTTCAATGTTTCGTCCATTGGGGCCGGGTACAGACTGGCTACGTTTTTCAAATCCATTAGATTTGAAACGGGGATCACTGCTCGTCAATATTTTACCACTTTGAGCATTAGCCCTAATATACTCAAACGCACTTTGTTCGGCAGGATTGCGAGGTGATGCAGACTGCGGCGGATTCGAATTTACCTTGGCGGTAGAAATATTATCAAAATCTAACCTTACACCGCTTTGCGCAAGCTGATCCTGCGTTGCTACTCGGCTTGTTACGCTACCATTGGCATTGCGAGTATACACAAAACCATGATTATCAATCAGTGAACCATCACTCAATGTCTGAGCATTCCGTTGAGCAAGTGTTTGAGCCAGGCTCTCAATCTCTAGCGCATTAAAAATTTGCGTATTTGGATTAGCAGGGGGCAAGCTGACTTCAGAGTCAACCAGCGATTGCGGGTTGCTTTCATTGCGAGTGTTGACAAAATCGTCGACGCTATCGTTGCCTGTATTCAATGGTGGCGCATCGACATCAGGCGCGCGGCCTGACGCGAGTTTGGTTGCCCCTTTCGAGCCGACAACCACTTCAACCGCAGCAAAGGTGGCTATGCCTATCCCTTTTCCGACAATCGCGGCTTGCTCATCAGGGGGTGCGTTGGCAAATTCCTCTGCACTTTGCCCCGCACGCTTCAAATATTCTAACGCGCTGGTTTCATCGCTCAATATTGCATCGATAGTTTTGACCGTGCCGACAGCTGCTCTTTCCGCTACCAGTTCGGGTGCTGCAATGAAATCACCTGTTGTTTGAATAAGCCCTAGCAGCCCTCCGCCGAATGCCTCATCTGCTGCTGCCCCAGAATACTCATGGAACAGGAAAGCCTTTACTATAACTTCGGATGTATTTGCGGCATGCATTTGAGCTGCACATCGGCTGCGAACAACGGGCAGAGCCTATTCCACCACTGCCGCACCAACAAACACCCAAGCCCCTCCCCCAAAACGAAAACAGCCGCCGAACCTGTTAAGGGCTCGGCGGCTGCAATCATTTAGCCTAGGAGAAGGTTTCCGGCTTAGCCTTTCAGCGTAGCGGCGACTTCTGCCGCGAAGTCTTCTTCTTTTTTCTCAATGCCTTCGCCCAATTGGAAGCGCACATAGTCTTTCAGAACGATCGCTTTGCCGGCTTCTTTGCCAGCGGCGGCCACTACGTCTGCGATGGGGGTTTTGTTGTCCATCACGAACAGCTGGCTGAGAAGCGCGTTTTCTTTCGCAAACTTCTTAATCGCGCCTTCGACCATTTTTTCCTGAACTTGCTCAGGCTTGCCGCTTTCGTTCGCTTTTTCCTGAGCAATCGCACGTTCGCGCGCAATCACGTCAGCATCAAGGCCGTCAGCGTCGAGCGCTTGCGGGAAGGCTGCTGCGATATGCATGGCGAGCTGCTTGCCCAAAGGCTCCAGCACGTCTGCGCCTGCTTCGCTTTCCAAAGCCACCAAAACACCGATCTTACCGAGGTTGGTCGCCGCAGCGTTGTGGACGTAAGGAACAACAGATCCGCTGGACACAGTGACGGTTTTCATCCGGCGAACCTGTTGGTTTTCACCAATGGTCGCAACGTTTGATACCAACTTGTCAGTGACAGTTCCGCCATCGGGGTATTCAGCCGATTTCAGCGCTTCGATATCATCACCATCAACGCCCAATGCCGCAGCAGTGGTCTTGGTTACGAAGTCTTGGAACTGATCGTTCTTTGCAACGAAGTCGGTTTCAGAGTTCACTTCAACCGCAACGCCTTTGGTGCCTTCGACAGCAACGCCAACGAGGCCTTCAGCAGCCGTGCGGCTTGATTTCTTCTGGACAGCCGCGAGGCCTTTGGCGCGCAGAGCGTCAACAGCCGCTTCAATATCGCCGCCCGCTTCCACGAGAGCTTTCTTGGCATCCATCATGCCCGCGCCAGTTTTCTCGCGCAGGGTTTTCACATCGGCGACGGTAAAATCGGCCATGGGAGAATTCCTTTATCTGTTATCGAAAGGGCACCGGCCCACCCCAAAGGGATGAACCGGCGCGCTTAGATTGGTTATGCGGAGCGCAAAACGCACCCCAAATGGGATTAAGCAGCCGGCGCTTCAGCAGGAGGCGTGTCCATTGCGCCAAAATCTGCGCCCGAATCGGCCACGGCTCCGCCTTTGCCAGCGGTCGCTGCTGCGCCGATGGCGTCGCAATACAGGCGAACAGCCCGGCTGGCATCATCATTGCCCGGAACTGGGAATGCGATGTTGCTTGGATCAACATTGCTGTCGAGCACGGCGATCACAGGAATACCGAGGACCGCGGCTTCTTTAATCGCGAGGTCTTCTTTGTTGGCATCGATCACGAACATGACATCAGGAATGCCGCCCATATCGCGAATGCCGCCAAGTGACAGTTCCAACTTGTCGCGTTTGCGAGTCAGCTGCAAAACTTCTTTCTTGGTGAAACCGCTGGTGTCACCAGAAAGCTTTTCCTCAAGGGTTTTCATTTCCTTGATCGAACCACTGATTGTCTTCCAATTGGTAAGCATGCCGCCGAGCCAACGGTGGTTGACGAAGTGCTGACCGCAAGCTTTCGCAGTTAGCGCGATTGGCTCTTGTGCCTGACGCTTGGTTCCAACGAACAGAACCTTGCCGCCTGCACGAACAGTGGAGTGTACAAAATCAAGCGCGCGCGCGAAAAGCGGCACTGTCTGCGACAAATCGATAATGTGGACACCATTACGCGCGCCGAAAATATACGGCTTCATGCGCGGGTTCCAACGGTGGGTTTGGTGGCCGAAGTGCGCTCCGGCCTCGATCAATTGCTGCATCGTGACGGTAGGTGCCGCCATAATAGAATTCCTTTCCGGTTGTTCCTCTGAAAAGCTGATGACCCCTTGCGGTTGTCCCGCGCCGGCACCGGTATGTGTGCTTTCCATGTGAATTTCCAAATGTCTGACACGCCAATATCGGCCCGCCTTTTATTCGGATGCAGCGCGGTTAGACGGGGTGACGGTGAAAATCCAGCCTTTTCTTGTGGCCCCCGGATCAAGAGCGGAACAAAAGTGAAACTTTTTAATTGACAGGGCGGAACGAATAAGGAACAACGCGTGAAGAACAAAGGGTGATCAGTAACCATCCTGATAATTCAAGCGAACAAATGCTTGTGATGACAGACCAAAGGGCCACACCATGATTGCTATTCTCTTGACCGTATTATTTGTTGCAGTGGCAGTGATTGCGCTGACATCCTTGGTGGATAGCGCGGTGCGTGGGCGCAATGCTTGGCGCTCTATTCAGCGCGAGATGGCATTAGAATTGCAGGCAGGCCTGTCGCAAGATCTGGTCGCGCTAAAGGCGGATGTGGTCGCGTTTCGGGATATCCGCCCGTTACACCGCGGCCGTCATGTACAAGCAGAGCTGAGCGTTACCCGCCAGCTTGCTACTGCCGCTTGACCTTTGAATAGCGCCACAGTCCATATGGCATAAGCGCAAGGTAAATCACGCTAATCCCTAGCAATACCCACCAGGGCTCCAGCACCAATCCAGCGAACAGCAATCCGGCAACCGCAATCAGCTCGAGCCGAATTTGGCGGCGCGGCCTGAGCGATGACCAGCTCAGCGTTGCGACATTGGAAATCATCAAGAACGCAATCGCGCTGATCCAAATTGCGACGTAAACCGGATTACGGAACACATCTGATCCAGTGATCATCCACAAATAGAACGGCACAAATGCGATGCCTGCCGCAACGGGCGCGGGAATGCCAGTTAAGAAACCTGCCGACTTGTGCGGTTGCTCATCAGTATCGATTTGCGCATTGAACCGCGCCAGACGCAGCGCGCAGCAAATCGAAAATGCCAGCGCAGCAAACCAGCCAAGGCGCGGCCAATCTTGCAAAGACCACAGATAGAGAACCAACGGCGGCGCCACGCCAAAAGACAGAGAATCGGCAAGGCTATCCAGCTCTGCTCCGAACCGGGATTGCGCATTTAGCAGGCGGGCGATCCGCCCATCAATTCCGTCGAGCACTCCTGCCAGCACAACCAGCGCAACGGCCAATTCCCAATCGCCAGTAATCGCAAATCGAATACCGGTAAGGCCAGCACATAGAGCTGCCGCTGTAATCGCATTGGGAAGCATCGCGCGCAGCGAAAGCCCGCGCCGTTCTTTGGCAGCAATTTGCTCCACAGAATCATCTTCGGCGGCTTTGGGCCCTACGCGCTTATCATTATCGTGCATCAGACCTTCGCCCCGACTGTTTGCGCGGATTTGCGCATATTTACTGCGCTATTCCTTCGAGCAGTTTTGCTTGGCCAAGTTCGGCGAGAATGGTTTCACCAGCGATTACCCGTTGGCCCATCAAAACCTTTGGCTCTGTGCCTGCCGGCAAATACACATCTACACGGCTACCAAAGCGAATGTGGCCGACGCGCTGACCTCCAGCGAGCATGTCGCCTGTCTTAACATGCGGAATGATCCGGCGAGCGATCAGGCCTGCAATTTGCGTAAAACCAACCTGCAAGCCATCAGAGCGTTCAATCAAGAAATGCTGGCGTTCATTCTCCTCGCTCGCCTTATCGAGGTCAGCATTCATGAATTTGCCAGGAATATAGACCAGGCGCGTGACTGTGCCGCCGATTGGCGTGCGGTTGATATGGACATCGAATACGCTCATAAAAATGGATACGCGCGTCACCGGCCCACTGGGCATGCCTTTATAACCGGAACCATCTTCAATCCGCAGCTCTTCGGGCGGCTCAACCTGAGTGATCAAGGAAATCAGCCCGTCTGCTGGCGAGACAATCGCCACCTCGTCCTGCGGGACTACGCGCTCTGGATCGCGGAAGAAGGCGAATACGCCTGCCGACACAAGCAGCATCGGCCAGCCCAGAAACTGCCACCCCAGCAGCAATAACGGTATGAGACTTAGCCCCACCGCTATCGAGCCAAAAATAATGCCTTCGCGGTGGATCGCAGGCCAGCTCCAGCTGAC
>JALZVZ010000068.1 GCA_023299945.1 Altererythrobacter sp.
GCGAACACCCAGAAAGCACCAGCACCGCGCCCAAAAGTGCCGCAATCCAAACAGGCCATTTCGCCAAACCCATAAACCCTCAACCCCCACTCATAGCCGCAAGCACTTCTTCCAGCCGCGCAGGCTCGCCCAGCGCAATCACGCGCCCGCCTTCTACCTCAGCTGAGTTCATATCCAGCGGATTGCCTTGCCAATCGCTCATCTGTCCGCCTGCGCCTTCGACGACGGGCACTAGGGCTGCGTAATCATAGAGCTTCAGGCCGCTTTCGATCACCAGATCAATGTGTCCGCTCGCCAGCAATCCGTAATTGTAGCAATCACCGCCATAGATCGGCTGGGGGTTTTCAGGATAGGCCTTGGCGACGACGCGCAAATAGGCGTCGACTTCGTTTTCTTTGAAATAATGCGGGGAGGTGGTGGCGACGCTGGCGCCTGCCAATTCCTTGCAGGCGCGCGTGGTTACAGGCTTGCCATTAAACGTCGTGCCAAGGCCGAGTGCGCCGACCCAGCGTTCGCCCGCGATGCACTGGTCAATCACGCCGATGGTGGGCCAGCCGCTTTGGCATAGAGCGATCAGCGTGCCGAAAATGGGGCGGCCCGCCATAAAGCTTTGCGTGCCGTCAATCGGGTCCAATATCCATTGGCGCTCGGCGCTTTCATTATGGGTGCCATATTCCTCGCCCACGATACCGTCATCGGGGCGTTTAGCCTCTAGGATTTTGCGCATGGCGGCCTCAGCGGCGCGGTCGGCTTCTGTTACGAAAGAGCGGTCGGCTTTGCGTTCGCTCGACCATTCGCCGCGAAACAGGGGCCGGATTGCATTGCCTGCGGCATCAGCGAGATGGGCGGCGAGGAGGATATCATCTTCGGTTTTTGACATGGCGCATGGCTTGGAATGGGCGGCGCGCAAGGTCAAGGTTTGCGGGTCGCCTGCTCGCTTTGAACAAAGCTGCAAAAATGTCATCTGCGTCCAATAGGCGGATAATCGTTCTATGCTATTCGCCCAATAGGCGATCGCGCGTTAGGCTGTTAACATAGCGATATTGCTTGGGGGTAGCAAAATGGGTGGCACGCAAAACAACAATTGGGATACCGAGATTTGGCGGCGCAATTTGGCGTCTTATTCCGGCGTGTCACAAGATGGCCTGCCCCTGTCAGAAAACCGCAGCGCCAGTGATGATTTGCAGCCTTGGGTTGCGCGGCTCGTCTCAGCCAAGGCAACCAATAATCCGGAGATGGTGATCGCCTGCGGGATGTGCAATGATCTGGTTTATACGCGCTATATTTTCAGCGGGCGCTGGACCGCCGCGACCGCCGATGGGCATGGGACGTACCGCGATGAAGTCCTGCAATTTGGCCAGCATTCCAAATATATGCCGCTGACGTGCACAGGCGATATTATGTCGGCGGGATTTGGACTGCGCGCGGGTGCATTTTATGCGCTGACGGGGCGCGAGGCGAGCACTGTGCTCGACCGCATTGAACGGCGAGATATTTTCGGCATGCTCGCCGATGATTTTCGCGATATTTACTCCGATGATTATTCGCCGCAGCAATGGAATTTGGCGATGGAAGAGGCGCTGCGGCGCTATATTGCGCGGCATGAGCCGCCCCCGCCTGACCCGGTTTCGGTGGCGTTTGAGCTGGCGGCCTTTGCCGATCCCACGCAATCCCTGCCCGATTTCGCCGAAGGGATGAACATCTCCTTGCGCAAATTGCAGCGCATAGTGAAGCGCGATTTTGGGCTGCCGCCGCGCACGGTTATGCGGCGCGCACGGGCGCTCGATCTGGCCGCGCAATTGTGCGGCGTGGCGGATCAGGAAGAAGAAAACGAGATGATGCTGCGCTATTTTGATCAGTCGCATCTGATCAAGGATTTTACCGCATTTTTCGGTGTCACCCCGCAGAAATTCCGCGCCCAACCGCGGCCATTGCTGATAATCACGCTGGAACAGCGCCAAGCGCGGCGGCTGGATGAATTGCAAAGGCGCGCGCCTGGTGCTGCCTATCCATGGAAAGACGCTGGCTCGAACAAAGCCAATTCGCAGACAGACAATTCAGAGACAAACAGTGCGGGGGCAGCGGGCGCTGCGGCGTAATTCGTGCTTGGGGCGGCCCCCCACTCTTAATCGAACAGGCTGGAAACGCTGCTTTCATCGGCGATCCGGCGAATGGCCTCGCCCACCAATGGCGCCATGGTCAGCACGCGAATGCGGTCTGACGCTTCGCAAGCCGGTGTCGGCATAATGCTGTCGGTGATCACCAGTTCTTTCAAAGCCGAGCCATTGATCCGCTCCACAGCTTTGCCTGAAAGCACGCCGTGGGTGATGTACGCTGCCACGCTGCTGGCGCCATTGGCCAGCAAAGCTTCGGCTGCATTGCAAAGCGTGCCGCCGGAATCGACGATGTCATCGATCATAATGCAATGGCGGCCCTCGACATCGCCGATGATGTTCATGACTTCGCTCTCGCCAGGCCGGTCGCGGCGTTTGTCGACGATAGCAAGCGGCGCATTATCCAGCCGCTTGGCGAGTGCACGGGCGCGCACAACGCCGCCCACATCGGGGCTGACAACCATCAAATCTTGATCGCCATAGCGCGCTTGAATATCCGCTGCCATTACGGGGGCTGCATAAAGGTTATCGGTTGGGATATCGAAGAAGCCTTGGATCTGGCCTGCGTGCAAATCCACCGCTAGCACGCGGTCGGCCCCTGCGCGGGTCATCAAATCAGCGACCAACTTGGCAGATATCGGCGTGCGCGGGCCGGGTTTGCGGTCTTGGCGGGCATAGCCGAAATAGGGCACAACCGCCGTGATCCGCTTGGCCGAAGCGCGTTTCAGCGCATCGATGCAGATCAGCAATTCCATGAGATTATCGTTGACCGGAAAGCTGGTGGATTGAAGGATAAACACATCCTCGCCGCGCACGTTTTCGTGGATTTCAACGAAGATTTCTTCATCGGCAAAACGGCGCACGCTGGCATCGGTAAGCGGAACTTCGAGGTAAGCGGCAATCGCCCGCGCCAAAGGCAGATTGGAATTGGCGGACATGATTTTCATGGTGGATGTTTTCCCTCAAATATCGCGCTGATGCCGCGCTGATCCGGTGCGAAAGATGCAAGCGAATCGTCTTGAGGCGATGTTTAGCGGAGCGCGCTGGCAAGCGACAGATGAGAGCGGCGGTTTGTCCGCAATTGGGTTGGGGACAGGGTTTGGTCAACTTCTGAGGAAGGTTAAACTGACGAGAATGACCCAAATGGTGTGGGAGGCGGACATTGTCTTCCTGACTTACGAAGGTCGCCTAGGCGTTGCAGTTATTGCAAGGCCACCTTTCCATAACTGCGATAGCATTTCTCGCCCACTTTGGCGATCTAGGCCGCTCCAGGAATTTATCTTTCTGGGCTTCTCCCAAACTATTATGCTGGGGCCGTTACGACGGCTCCAGCAATTTTTCAGGAAGATCGGAAAGAGACGCTTCGGCGTCCTTACGCGTCTCTTCTGTGATCCAATTGCGGAAACGCTCTGCCGCGCGATGGTTGCCTGAAATTGGCTTTGCTGCAAACGAATAG
>JALZVZ010000069.1 GCA_023299945.1 Altererythrobacter sp.
GCTCAACACCCAAAGCGACATTATCGCGCGCGGTCAGCCACGGCATTAGGCTGGGCGCTTGGAACACCACCGCTTTATCCGGCCCAGCGGTGTCAATTTCGCGATTATTAAGGACGATACCGCCGCTTGAAATTGCATTCAAACCGGCCGCCATTGTTAGAACGGTGGATTTACCGCAACCCGAATGGCCAATCAGCGAGATAAACTCGCCCCGGTCCATCAGCAGGTTGAAATTCTCAACCACTTTCAAGGGGCCCTTTGGAGTTGGGTAAACCTTGTCGAGCTTGAAGAATTCAAGATAGCGTTTCTCAACTGCGGTACCCGCTGCCTCTAGGTAGGCCTTTGGTGGTGCCAGCAAGTCGAGCGGCGTGATATCGGGCAGCTCAACCGGGCTCTCACCAACAGAAGACGCGTCCTGGTTGAGCGAGCTAAGATAGCCCACAATCTGCTTGCGTAAGGATTGGTAGGCCTTGTCATCATTGATCGCTTCACGGTCTCGTGGGCGAGCCACATCCACGGTGAACATCTGTCCGATTTGTGCAGCTGGTGCCGGGGTAAGCACGGCGACACGGTCTGCCAGCAAAAGCGCCTCATCCACGTCATTTGTGACCAAAATGATGGTGCGCTTTTCTTCCTTACGAATGCGTTCAATCTCATCCTGCAATTTTGCACGTGTCAGCGCATCAAGGGCCGATAGCGGCTCATCGAGAAGCAGGATTTCAGGTTCCATCGCCAAAGCGCGGGCCACCGCCACACGCTGACGCATGCCGCCTGACAATTGCGCGGGCTTGCGGTCCATCGCATGATCTAAGCCGACAAGCTTGACCTTTTGATCGACCAGCGCGGCACGCTCTGCTTTCGATTTATCCTTATGGACTGCCTCCACTGCCAAGGAGACATTTTGCTCAACCGAAAGCCATGGGAAAAGCGAATAGGATTGAAACACCAAACCACGCTCGCGGTCAGGGCCATCGATCGGTTTGCCTCGCAATGTAATCGAGCCGCCATCGGGCTCAACCAATCCAGCAACAGAGGATATCAAAGTGGTTTTGCCAGCGCCCGAAAAACCGAGGATCGCAATAAACTCGCCCTCGTTCACATCCAGATCAATACCGCCAAGGACACTTGTGACATCGCCGGAATCGCCAGTGTATGATTTGGTGACGTTTTTGATGGATAGGAATGCGGTGTCGCTCATGGCCTATTCCTCACACTGTGCGGTTTTTAGAAACGACGGTTTCAAGCGCCATCATCAATCGGTCGAGCATAAAACCAATCAAACCAATTACGACAACGGCGAACATGATACGCGCAAGGCTTTGAGAGCTGCCATTTTGGAACTCATCCCAAACGAATTTGCCAAGCCCAGGGTTCTGCGCGAGCATTTCTGCCGCGATCAGAACCATCCAGCCTACACCGAGTGACAGGCGCATACCGGTAAAGATGTAAGGCAGAGACGCTGGCAGAACGAGGCGCGTCAACTTTGCAAACCAACCCAGCCTCAGCACTTTACCAACATTGAGCAAATCCTTGTCGATAGAGCTGGTACCAACGGCGGTATTGATAAGCGTCGGCCATAGCGAACAAAGCATCACCACAAGCGCCGAGATCACAAACGCCTTTGGCAGCAGGGGATCCGCGCTGGTAATCATGGCCGAGATGACCATTGTCACAATCGGCAGCCATGCAAGCGGGCTCACTGGCTTCATAATCTGAATAAGCGGATTGATCGCGGCGTTGAACGTTTTCGAAAGGCCCGCCAACAAACCGATTGGCACAGCCACAATTGTCGCCAAGAAAAAGCCTAGAGCGACCGTTTGCAGCGATGTTACAATCTGATCGAGGAATGTGGGGGGTCCGGCATAGTCAAAATCCGTAACTGCGCCCGCATTACCTGCGGCGATTGCCGCTTCATTGCGTATTTCTTGATCGGCGTAGAACTGGCCCTCCGCATCCTTTGCCGCAGAATATTCGTCGAACAAAGCCGCGCCTTGCCCAGCCACTTCGACCGGCCCCGGCAAACTGCCGAGCGAGGTATCTACCTGCGGGGCCAGCGAAGCCCAGATAGCGAGAAAACCAAGGATGCCGAGCGCAGGCGCGAATAGCGACTTGCCTATGTCTTTGGCCTTTTTGACCCAAGGTGACACCGCCTTTGGGGCGCTCTCATCCTTGTTCGCTTCGGTGGCCAGAGAAGAGCCGGTTGGTGCTGGAGCAGCGACAGTTTTTGGCTCGCTCATTGCAGTCATTTCTTCGCTGTTTGCATAGACAGTCGCCATCGCGCTGCACTCCTTTGAAGTGATTTTATTTAGCTACCAGAGACGCCAGAAGCGGTGACCGATTGGCCCTTCTTCAGGCCGATATCAAACTTCTCAAGATAAGCGTTTGGCGCTTTGCCATCATAGGTGATGCCGTCGATAAAGCCTGTTTGCTCACCCTTGAAACCATCGGTTTCCGGCACGCTGTCAGCAGGGATCACGCCGTCTTCAACCAGCTTGTTTGCAGCCGCAAGATATAGGTCCGGACGGTAGACAGCCTTGGCTGTGTCAAAATACCAATCGTCGGATTTGTCTTCGGAGATTTGCCCCCAGCGGCGCATTTGCGACAGGTACCAGACGGCGTCGGAGTAATAGGGATAGCCTGCAAATTTGTTGAAGAAGACGTTGAAGTCTTCTGCATCACGGGTGTCCCCCGGCTCGAATGTGAATTTACCCGTCATCGACGCTGCGATCACTTCAGCATCGGCACCGACATAATTGGGACGAGCAAGAATTTCGACAGCTTCCTTGCGATTGGCGCCGTCATCTGCATCAAGCCATTGCTGTGCCTTGATGATCGCGCGCAGCATAGCGGCAGTCGTGGCCGGATATTTTTCTGCGAAATCCTCGCGCAGGCCAAACACTTTTTCTGGGTTATCATTCCAAATTTGATCATCAGTGATAACCGGCACGCCAATTTTTTTGAAGACCGCTGCCTGGTTCCACGGTTCACCGACGCAATATCCTTCGATCGTGCCCGCTTCCAAAGTTGCTGGCATTTGCGGAGGCGGGGTAACTGATAATTTCACATCGGCATCGATCACGCCTTGCACATCGCCATCGGCATAATAGCCAGGCTTAAGACCGCCAGCAGCCAGCCAATAACGCAGCTCATAATTGTGCGTGGAGACAGGAAATACCATGCCCATATTGAACGGCTTGCCCTGGGCTTCAAAGCTGGCAATGACCGGTTTCAGATGTTCAGCAGAAATAGGATGTGCAGGTTTGCCATCCGCTTGCTTGGGCAGATCATCCTTGATCATATCCCAAACCTTGTTCGACAAGGTAATCGCATTGCCATTGAGATCGAGGCTGATCGGAGCAATCAAATCAGCCTTCGTGCCGTAACCAATTGTCGCGGCCAGCGGCTGGCCAGCAAGCATATGCGCGCCGTCCAATTGCCCGCCGATAACGCCATCGAGCAGAACTTTCCAGTTTGCCTGCGGCTCCAGCGTTACGTTTAGGCCTTCTTCTGCAAAATAGCCTTTCTCTCTCGCGATCGCGAGCGGGGCCATATCGGTGAGCTTGATAAAGCCGAACTTTAAATTGGGTTTTTCAATCGCGCCATCCAGCGATGCAGCAACAACCGTATCACCGCTGCTCTCGCTAGGGCTTCCGCCGCATGCCGCCAGCATTACGCTTGCGACCATAGCTGTCATTACGCCGCGGCGATTAAAACTGCCCTTGAACCGATTGACCCCAAATACCGTCATTTGCCGTTCCTTGCATTTTGCGCACAACAAAAAGCCGCCTCGATACAGACCCTCTTTTCAGAGATGCTGTTTCGGGCGGCGACGTTGCCACGCAATGTTGAATTTTGAGCCGAGAGATCGTTGAGATGCCTTCTTTGGATCTCCTCTCGTTCGCTATTGATGTAAGCGCATTGATTGGGCCACGTAAAGCCCTTTTTTGCAGTGCAGCATTATTTTTGTGACTGGATGTAGTGCTCTAGTTGGTCTGGATCAAAACTCGACCCATCAAAAAAGCTATTTTTATTCAGTGTTATAGAGCCCTCCTGTGCTGTCGTTGCCAAGGGAGTGGACAAGCTGCCTTCAACCTTTGAACTTGCACCAGGAAGCTCGTCTCCTGTGCCTATTAATGCACTGCGATATACATCTGGACGGAAGACTCGAGCGGCAGAACCAGCCTGTTGCGAATGGTAATCCATCGCTTCCCAGCGCACCATTTGGCTATAAAGCCATTCCGCCTGACTGACCCATGGGAAATTGGCCGCCTCGCGGTGCTGGAACATGAAATCAGGAAAGGAATGCGGCTTGCCGCCTTGATGCAAAACCAGCCTGTCGGAAATGGCGCGCAAAACGATATCATGGGGTGCGTCGCAATATTCTGGCCGAGCCAGAATACGGGCGTTCACTTCCCAATTGGCCGGATCAATAAAATGCGCCCCGGCCTTGCGCATTGCCCGGATAAGCGCCTCAATTTGCGGGCGTTGATCATCTAGGCGGTCTTCCCGCAGGGCGAGAACTTTCTCCACACCGCGGCGCCAAATTTGTGCGGTGGCAAGAGCAATTTGCCCTGCGCCGCGGTCCACTGCGATAGAATTCCACGGCTCGCCAACGCATGATCCATCAATCTCGCCCGCCATCAGAGCATCGGCGGTAAATGGCGGTGCAACTGTCGCGATTTCAACATCTGTATCTGGGCTAACCCCGCATTCCGCGAGCCAATAACGCAGCATGTAATTGTGGCTGGAATGCCGGTGCACGACGCCAAAACGCAAAGGCTTGCCGGCGGCCTTGGCAGTCAGCGCCTCGGCCTTCAGCCGCTCGCCCACATCACGCGGATCACCCAAACCGCCCTGCCCGCCGCCTTGTGTGCCGCCCTGCAAAACTCTGGAGGCCAAATCAGCCGAAAGAGTGATAGCATTGCCATTCAAGCCCAGAACAAAGGGCGCGACCAAAGGCGTCGCTGGCCGGCCAATTCCCAATGTTGTCGCAATCGCAAGCGGCGCGAGCAAATGGGCCGCATCGCTATGCCCAAATAGTAGCCGATCCAGCACGGTGGCCCATGACATATCCCGCACAAAACTGAGCGACAGCCCTTCATCCTCAGCAAAGCCATGCTCTTGCGCCAGAATTGGCAAGCAAGCATCAACCAGCGGCAGAAAGCCAATTTTCAGCGTCTGTGTCATGCCCCATCTCCCAGCAATTCATGCGCCGTCACCACCGCTTCTGCAATCGTCACAATCCGGCGATTGGACGACATAGCTTTAGCGCGCAATTCGGCATAGGCTTGCGGCTCGGTCAGTCCTTTGCCGTCCATCAAAATGCGTTTGGCTTTACCGATCGTATCAATGGCCGCCAGCTTCCCTTGCGCTTCGGCTAGGTCCGCTTGTAGCCGCGAAAATGCATTGAAGCGGCGCAATGTGGTTTCGAGCAAAGGCCGGATGCGATTGGCCGCCAGTCCGTCGACGACATAGGCTGTTACGCCGGCATCGATTGAGGCTGCGATGGAATCGTCATCGCTCTCATCAACAAACATTGCGATAGGCCGGTCAAGCGCGCGGCTGACAGCAAAATACTCTTCCAAAACATCGCGCGACGGGTTTCCCAAATCCATAAACACGATGTCTGGACTGATCTTTGCGATACGCGCGAGCAAACCATCACGGCTTGTGACCGTGTGTATTTCGCAATCATCCAGCGCGCCGAGCCCCTCCTCGATTATCGAGGCACGTGCAGCGCTTTCATCGATGATGGCGATTCTCATACATGCTTATGTTGCACCGCAGCAAAAATTGCGCAAGCGGGTTTGTGGGCGCGCATGCCTATATTTTGGAATCGCGTCCCAGCGCACCATTGGGCGATAGAGCCATTCAGCCTGTCTGAATTGGCACGCCAAACGTCATGGAGCGCTGCGCAGCAACCGTGGGAGCTATGGGACTTTCTTTTGGCCGAATATATTGGCCGTAGAGACTTGGCGCGGTCTGGGCTGAGTACCGCTCAGTAAAATGCGAAAGTGCGCGTTTCAATGCTTTCGCGCGGCGGGATCGAGGGATCTTGGTCGGGATATTCAAACGCGGTGTGCGGAGTAAAGCGAGCAATGCCCTCGGTCTGTGTATCGAAACCTTTGATCAAGACGACTTCATCATGGGTCATTTCAGAAAAATATGACCACCGCTGACCAGCCTGTTTGCGCAAAGCAAATATCTCGCCCACGTGATTTGTATCGGGGAAATGGATTTTCGTCGGGATCAAATCTTTTCGCTCAATGCTGGAGGCATCGCAAAAGGTCAAAGGGGACCGGCGCACCACATCGACCAATGGACGCCAGACATTGATCTGGATCATGCGCCGACTGATCATTTTCGCAAAAGCCGCCTCGCCAATCATCTCTTCCGCGCGGCTCAATGCGGTTTTTTCAGTGTAGTCATTGTGCACATGATGGGCTGGTTTGCGTTTGCTACCATGCTGGCCGCGCCGCACGGTGTGGTCGAAGACGAAAACATCTTTTGCGCCGGTCACCTGTCGCACGATGCTTTTGATCTCGTCATAATAGGTTCCAGCAATGGCTTGCTCATCATCAAAATTGCTGTGCTGGGTGGGGAAATTCGCCAACTCAAAACCATTGGTGTGGATCGCGAGTTGATCCGCGGCTGTGCGGCAATCGGCAATCTCGGCACTCATAAAAGCATATTCGTCAGAATATGTCTGGGGCGATGAGCCGCCGGAATAAAAGACCTCAGGCGCTTTATCGGCATCGGGCCTGATGTAATTTAGCTGCGCTGTAATCGGGCCAGTTATCTTCCCAGCAGCGCTGCTCAGGCTTCGCGGCTTCGCGGATGTGGGCAAAATAACACCTCAAATTTTAGTGTGAATATTAGGGGAATTGGAGCGCGAGTGATTGGCCCGCGCTCCAATTTTCACTGGCTTAGAGGAATTTGAAGAAGGCAAGCTTGTTGCCGTCAACATCTTTCACATAAGCGCCGTAAAACACATCAGGAATACGTTCTCCCGGCGCGCCGTCACATGTCGCGCCCAATTCGATGGCCTTATTATAAAGCGCATCGACGTCTTCAGTCGTATCGGCGGTAAAAGCCACCATATTGCCATTGCCGGGATGGGCTGGCTCTTCATTAAAGGGTACGCAAACAGCGAGTTTTGGTTCCGCTGCGGATTTGCCGATCATGGCAAGACGGCCCACATCGACCAGCACTTCTGCGCCAAAAAGATTGCAGTAAAATTCCTTGGCCGCATCCAGATCTTTGACGCCGATTGTTGAATATCCGATCATAATTTTGCCTTTCAAAACTTGGTTTGACGCCCGAAAAATGGGCCCCGATATTTGTTAAAATCGCTTATCTATCTATCACTAGATAGGGGCCATAGACACTGTTTACTTTTCGCTGTCAATAGCCTATCTAGTGATAGATAGATATTTTTAGGAGCGCCGCCATGACCAGCAAGGCCACCACCCATGATCAGATCCTCGATCTGGCACAGCAATATATTCAACAGCGCGGCTATAATGGCTTTAGCTTTCGCGATTTGGCCAATGGCATTGGGGTCAAAAGCTCCAGTATTCATTATTATTACGCCAGCAAAACCGACTTGGTGGTCGCTGTAACAAGCCGTTATCGCAAGGGCTTCTCAGCCGCGACCGATCAGCTCAAAGCCGATAATTTGGCGGCGGCTGATATGCTCAAAGCCTATGCGCAAATTTTCAAATCCACCTTAGAAGACGACAAGCGCGTTTGCCTATGCGCCATGCTCGCCAGCGATTTTGACAGTGTTGAGGCGGCAGTGACCGATGAGGTTAAGGCCTTTTTTGCTGAGCAATACAAATGGCTCGCCAACATAATCGCCAACGGGATTTCGCATGGCACAATTCGCGGTGATATCGTGCCGGAAGAATTTGCAATCCTCTATTTCTCAGCCCTTGAAGGGGCGATGGTACTGGCCAAGGCCAATGACAATCCAGCTGATATTGAGCTGGTCGCCAATCAAATGATCGCCATGTCCCAGCATGCCGGCTAGCTGCCGGATCCATCACAAATCCGCCTTCCAACCATTTCCATTCTGGCGAGCTGGCCTTGCAAGAAAACACAAGCGCGCGGGAGAAGATAGGCCGCGCCCGTCAAGCAGACACACTCTTCATCGCCCGCCTGCATGATAGCGGCTCCAATGCGAAATTTGACGGCACGGACATCTCGCATTGTGACCGACGAGAGCGATGTGAAGGAATTTATGGGAGCGCAGCGCCTCCTAAAAATCGCCGTTTCTGACGTGCAATTTCAATCCAGTGCTGTCCCGCTTCGATGGGCGGCCAGCGAACCTTCACTCTCAAACTTCTAAATAACCACCATACTGACGAACAAAATCACACTGTGGTTGAGCGAACCAAGCCCAATCCAAACTTTGAAACGCTCATATTAAAGCACAAAAGGTATCCGCAGGCATTTCCCAAGTCGTCCAACACACAAACTCAATCATTTGCGTTCGCTTGCCTCCAAAAATTTGCCTCCCATATTCAAGGGGGGCAAAAAATCTCCTCTTCTTCGATCAAGCGCCGGTCGATTAGCATAAGCTACGAAGGGGAACGGAAATGAGATTTAAGCTAACAGCCTGCGTGATGGCAGCGGCAGTAGGTGCCATGTGTGCAGGCGGGGCAGCTGCCCAGTTTGGCGGTTTGGGCAACGCAATCAAGCGCGAGGCCAACAAAAAACGCAACGAAGCCGTCAATGAAGCGGCTAACAAAGTTGAAGAAGCGGTTCGCGGCAGCTCCAAGAAAAAGCGCGGCAGTTCATCCGCCAGTTCAGGCGGTTCGGCCAATTTGGGTACGCCATCAAAGGCGCTGACCGATTTGACCAAATGTGCTGGTATACCGCTTGAGAAAGTCACTGTGGGGCGCTTGGGAGAATACACTTTCCAGCAAGGCTTCTCTAAAGAGAAACGCACAGGCTTTATCAATCGCCGCGCGGGCAATGTGATCCGTGATTGCATTACACCCTCGTTGCAGCCTGGAGAAATCGTCTATTTCGAAGTCGACACCCCAAAATATAAGCAGTTGAGCAAAGGCAATGGGCTCAAATGGCAATGCGTGAAGTCGAACAATCCGGGAGGCGGCACGGTAGGTCTGAATGCTTGGAACGGGACCAGCGACAGGTATTTGGGAACCAGCGCCATGAAGCTGCACTGCGGCAATGATCAGGGCGTCACCGATTGTGCGACGGGCAGAAACTCCGAACGCTCTAGCGCTTATACAAAAGAAATGAAGAGCAGAGGCAAAACCGGGATCAGTTTCCTCGCGCGC
>JALZVZ010000070.1 GCA_023299945.1 Altererythrobacter sp.
TTATTACGGCAGCTTCGTCGTCACCACCGATTTGATCGAATTGCGGAACCTGCTGCAAGCAGCCGAGCTGATCGTCAACTCAGCGCTCGCCCGCAAGGAAAGCCGCGGGCTGCACTATACGCTGGATTATCCCGAGACAGATGATGATGCGGAGCCGCAGGATACGGTGCTTGTGCCTTAGCCAGGGGAAGGGTCGGGACGGCATTTACAGCTGGGTCAGTGAAAGGGTGCTGAGCCTAGGCTGCCCGCAGGCTCACTATTGTTTACTCGTCCGATTGGCCCATCTCAATCAGGCCATCACGAATTTCGCTTCCCGTTTTCAAAAGCGCTGCTTTGGTATTAGCTTGCTTGCATTTATCGCAGCGCAGCCTGCTAATATCCATACGAATGGCATGCGCAATGACGATCTGACCTGATACCCGCGTGAACGATATTTCTTCCAAAACTGGAAAGGTGAATACTCCGGGAATTACCATCTTGGTGTTGAGCAACAGCGCTTTGCGGTCTGCTCGATTGTCCGTGATTTCCATAAGGTCGGCGCCATTGCCCAAAGAGTCTCGGTAGATAGAATCGACCAATGATTTGCTGATCAATCCTTCAGGTATTTCGAAAGCACTGCCTTTTATTTGTGCGTCAATTTTCTGCCGGACTAGACTAAAAATTTCTTCAAACTTTTGCTGTTTGATCGCTTCTGACGACGGCCTAAAGCCGATGCCATAAACAAGAATTTTATCGCTGAACTCATTCGCCTTTTCCCAAGGCTCAATTTCTTCAGTCACAAATAGGGCGGCATAAGGGGGGAGTTCGCGTTCTTCACTTAAGTCATCATATCCGTTCGGCACTGGTACAGAGATGACGGCATCAGAGACCAATATCGGACGCGCGTTTTCAGCCTTTATGGGGCTGTCAAAAAGGAAAACGAGCAATGCTGCGAAGAAAATCAGTTTCATTAGCGCCATATAGACCAAGCCGGCTTGGACGCAAAGAACCCTATCGCAGTAGCACTAGGCTTTGAATAACACCTTGCTTTAGGCCTGCCATTGGGCCCGCAGCGAATATAACCTCATGAAAGCCCCTAACTTGCCAACCCCGCCCCCTCCGCTATCCTTCACCCATGACCCGCATATTCTCGATATTCATCGCCGCCCTCACCCTCGCGCTAACCGCGCCAGCGCACGCCACCCCGCCCGATGCGATGGATGTGTCGGATGAGCTGTTTGGGATCAGCGACACGCATCTTTTTGTGCTGCGCCACACCGATGATAATCTTGGGCAATATACAAAATCTGCGCGCCATGTGTTCCTTGTCGCGATTGATTTGAAAACGGCTGAGGAGGAATATTGGCGCGTTTCTCTCACCGTGCGCGGTGAGCGTTATGATGAAAGCGGCGCACCTCTCGGCATGGTCACTCAGCGCCAATCTCGCCCGAATGAAACCAATCCCTATGACCTTATCGGCAAGCGTGGTGGTCTGCCGATCAGCGCAGCGGCTTTGCGCGCTTTTCCTTTCCCCAAAGCGGAAATCTTGGTCGATACAAAGACCGTGAGCGTGAAAGCGGAGTTTGGGCCGTCTTTTGCAATGAAGCGCGCATTGGCGAATGAGCGGATCACGGCCACCAATCGCAACCTCGGCCAGCGTATTTACGAGCCTGTGCGGCTGTCGCGTCAGTTCACAACCAAGCAGGCTTGGGCGGACCGCACCGTCCCCTTGGACCAATGCAAATTCAGCGATGTGGGCCGCATTTGGGTCTCGCCTGAAAAGCCGCGCGTGCAATTGGTGCGCGCGATGTGCGCTGAGGAAGAGGAGACGGGCGTGACTTCGGTGATATTGGTTCTGCCTCCGGTTCCTGCGCCCTAATTCAGCTAATGTTCAACGCTTTGGCGTGATGCCCGCCCTGATATTCAATCGGGGTAGGACATTCATGAAAGCACTTCTCATCGCGGCCAGTTTGGGTTTGGTAAGCTTAATCTCAGCACCGCTTGAAGCCAGGACGCTGGCCATAGGCACTGGCGGAAATGCAGGCACATGGCAGATTGAGCCGCCAGGTGAAGGCAGCGAAGAAACCTATGTCTATGCCACCAGCCACGGACGCTTTTTGGCCGGACCTCAAGGTAGCGGCATTTGGGTGGTTTACGGCCCGCGTGCGCCCGAGGCAGACGGCTCCTGCACATTTGACAGCTGCATCATCAATGTGACGTTAAACGGCAGCAAAGGCTATGAGCAGGAATGGGTGAAGTTCGCCTTTTCCGATGGCACCAGCGTAACCGCGCGGCCCGATGTGCGCTCAGGCCAATATAACGTCATCAATGATTATGCGCGGGTTTTATGGCCCGATGTGGCCAGCATTATGAGCGGATTGCGCGGTGCCCATTGGGTCGATGTCAGCTTTTCTGATGGCAATATGCGGCGCTTTTCATTGAAGGGTTCGTCGGCTGCATTTACGAACGGCGCAGCGGCTGCAGGAGCGGGGGCCGAATGAAGCCGCTTTTCAAGCTCAGCACGGCGGCAGCTTTGTCGTTCGCAATTGCGCCTTTGTCGGCCCAAGATACCGCCGAGGATAATGCCGCTGAAAGCAGTCCAGCAGGCCTTTCTTCCAACACAATTGTCGTCACCGCCCAGCGTTCCGGTGCGCCCATGTGGACGATTGACACAGCCAGCGGCACGATCATTCTGGTGGGCGAAATTGCCGCCGTGCCCAAATCCACCCCTTGGCAGCCCGACCGGCTGAAAGAGGCCAGCGCAGGGGCAAGCCGCGTCATTATTCGTGCCCAGCCCAAGGTTTCGCCCGGCGATGTCTTCCGCCTGATTTTCAAAGGCGGCAGCTTCACCAAATTGCCCGATAAGACAGTGTCGTCCGATTATTTGGACAGCACTCAGCTTGCGCGCCTGTCCGCATTAGAGACCAAATATGACAAGGATTATGCGCGCGGCAGTTTCCTGATGACAGGGTTTGACCTGCTCGCCCGCCGCCTCGATTTTGATGATGAGACGGTCAAGGACGCGACAGAGATCGTACACAAGGCGGCCAAAAAGGCCGATGTCCCGGTCCAGCGTCCGGCGCGGTTGAAGGGCAAGGATCTACTTGATGATCTGGCGAATGCCCAGCCGGCCTCGCATATCCCTTGCTTGACCGCGGCAATGACCGCGACAGAGATCGGGCCGGATCTGATCGAGCTGCGCGGCGATGATTGGCGCAAATTTGATGTGCCTGCTGTAATGGCGAACCCGTTGGAGATTGCTTTGAGCCAATGCTGGCCTTGGGCGGATGCTGAACTGGGCGAGGAAATCCGTAGCTCTTGGGTCGCCATGATCGAGGCTTCTGTGCCGGCAGAAGGCGTGACCTTAGCTGTCTTGCCTTTGCGCGTGCTGGCAGAGGACAAGGGCGTGCTGGATCAATTGGAGGCGCGCGGCTTCGACATTGCTGGTCCCGAATGGAAACCGAGCGAGGGTGAATAGCCTTCCCTTACGTCATCTTGCTAGATTGGCGCGGCGTGGTATCCCTGCCCGCAAGAACGAGAGAGGATCACAATCATGCCCCAAGTCACCGCCAACGGTCTCACCCTTGAATATGACGAGCATGGTGATCCTGCCCACCCGCCTTTGCTGTTGGTGATGGGGCTTGGCGCGCAAATGACCGCATGGCCGATCGAGCTGGTCGAGGCTTTGGCGGCCAAGGGTTTCCGCGTGATCCGGTTCGACAACCGTGACATTGGCCTCAGCCAGAAGATGGAAGGCATAAAAGCGCCCGGCATGGTGCGCCAGGTCATCTTCGGCAAATTGGGAATGAAGCCTAAGGTTCCTTATACGCTCAGCGATATGGCTAGTGATGCGATTGGCGTGCTGGATGCGCTGGGCATTGACCGCGCGCATATTGTGGGCGCATCCATGGGCGGCATGATTGCGCAGCGTATGGCGATCCATCACGGGCCGCGTCTGCTGTCGCTAACTTCGATTTTCTCAACCACGGGCAATGGCAAATTGCCTCAGGCTGATAAGGTCGCCATCGATACGTTGACCACGCCGCCGACCTCGATGGAAGAAGAGTCCCTGATCGCGCATGGTATCAAAATCCAAGCCGCCATTGGCTCACCCGGTTTCCGCCCTGATCCTGAACATCAGCGCGTGCGTGTGCGCGAAACTGTGCGGCGCAGCGTCTATCCCGCCGGACAAGCCCGCCAAATGGCCGCGATCATCAATGATGGCGATCGCACCGCTATGCTCGGCGATGTAACCGTGCCTACGCTGGTCATGCACGGCGAGGATGATCCACTGGTGAAGGTGGAAGCGGGCAGAGCAACCGCTGCGGCGATCCCTGGTGCGAAGCTGAAGACTATCGCGGGTTGGGGCCATGATCTGCCCTTGGCGTTAGTGGACGAATTGGCGGAGGCCATCGCTGATCATGCAAGCAGCACGATGGTCAACGCATAGAGGCCACAACATTGCACGCTACTGTGCGGCCTTATTTTTTCTTATGCTGCTTATTAGCAGCAGTGGCCGAGTAAGCGCCGTAAGTGGTGACCAAAAAGGGCACTATATAAGTCAGCGCGATTTTCCATAGAGGAGGCCATTGCCCTAAGGCGATGAGATCGCCTTGATTGATGGCGATAAGCGCACTTCCGACGATTAGAGAGACGCTGAGCGATCTGCGCAATTGCGGTCCGGTGAAAAGGAATTTGAGCTCCGCCTTTGTCATTATTTTGCACTGCACATGATTGCGTGAGATGGCAACAAAGTATTCAGAAATTGCGCGGCTCGATTCGATCCAAATAAAAGGCCTGAAACACAGTTTTCAGACAAAAAATTTTTGCGCAGATTCATTTTGGGGCTTGCGCGCGCCAAAACCCTAGCTTTTCCGGTGCGCCGCGGTGAATTGCCCGTGTAACACACCGGCAATTGTGAACGCTAAGTTACAATTAATACACGTTTACCCTCTTGCACTGAAACCGCCTCTGATTCACTATCTAGTGGTTGAATCGGCGGGGGCACCCACAAGACCTAGTGATTTGGCGCATAATGACCATATTGTGCGTGAGGATCAGCAATTGCTTGCTTGGGATATATCCGCAGGTCGCCTGTGGGCAAGTATGGGAGAAGTAATTCCCTCCTGCTGCCGATAAACTGCTAGTTCGGGATCACGCCTTGAGCTAGAACGTAATAAGAACATCGCGACTCGGCAGAGGGGCGTGTTCGCCAATGGGAATGAGCTGGGAAAATGACTGAATTTCGAAGTGGGGATGATGCGGCGATGGGCCTGGATTTAGAGCAAACGGATCAAGTGAACGATATTCCGGCCAATGAGGCCCCTGGGGAAAAGGCGGCTTCGAAAAAAGCTCCAGCAAGCAAGAAGGCGGCTATGACTATGGAAGTTGATGACCAGGGTTCAGAAGAGCTCGTCGCGGCGAAAGCTGGCGAAGCGCTTGCTGGCGCC
>JALZVZ010000071.1 GCA_023299945.1 Altererythrobacter sp.
CCTTCTTCAGGATCGGATACTGCGCCGTCGGAGCCAGGAACTAGGGGCAAGCCCAAATCGCCAGCCGATTTTTTGGCTGCGACTTTGTCGCCCATCGTGCGGATATGCTCTGGCTTTGGCCCGATCCATTTGATGTCATGGGCCTCGACTATGTCGGCAAATTTGGCATTTTCAGACAGGAAGCCATAGCCCGGGTGGATGGCATCGCAATCGGTGCATTCGGCCGCTGAAATAATGTTCGCAACATTCAAATAGCTGTCAGTTGCAGCAGGAGGCCCAATACACACGGCGTGATTGGCAAGGCGCACATGCATGGCATCGGCATCGGCGGTGGAATGCACCGCGACCGTCTCAATGCCCATTTCATGCGCCGCGCGGTGGATGCGCAATGCGATTTCGCCGCGATTGGCGATGAGGATGCGGGTAATGGCCATGTTGGGTTCCCGCTTAGCCGATCACGACAAGTGGCTGGTCAAATTCAACCGGCTGCGCGTTGTCGACGAGGATCGCTTTGATGGTTCCAGCCTTGTCTGCATTGATCGGGTTCATCACTTTCATCGCTTCGACGATGAGGAGCGTGTCGCCTTTGGCTACGCTGTCGCCGACACTGACAAACGGAGGTGCGCTTGGCTCGCTGGAGAGGTAGACTGTGCCAACCATCGGCGATTTGAGCGCGTCTGCATTGCTAGCGGGCGCAGGCTCATCACTGGTCGGCGCTGCCGCAGTAGGTGCGGCTGAAGCAGGGGCTGCGGCCATGACAGGCGCCGCGGCATGGGTAACAACACCCCCTCCGCGCGACACTTTGATTTTGCGATCATTGTCCTCGACTTCGATTTCGGTGAGGCCTGTTTCATTGAGCAATTCGGCAAGTTCGCGAACGAGGCTCACGTCCACGTTCATTCCCGATTTCGCTTTGCCGCCCGACTTTTGTTCAGCCATGTATTTCCCTTACGTCTTGTTTGAGCCCGTGATTATGCGCGGGCGCAGGCTGTGGCAAGGGAATATGGCCTAAATGTCACCGTCTAAAACATGGGTGAGGGCGATTTCATAGCTCTTTGCGCCGTGACCCTCGACAGTTTTGACCGCTGCCATACCGACATAAGAGGTGTGGCGAAAAGCCTCGCGGGTTTTGGGATCGGATAGATGCACCTCAATAACCGGAATGGTTATAGCACGGATGGCGTCGAGCAGCGCTATGGAGGTATGCGTATAAGCGCCAGCGTTCAGCAATATTGCCCGCGCGCCTTCGGCATTGGCCTCATGCAGCCAATCGACCAGCATGCCTTCATGATTGGTTTGGCGCATGTCGATGGAATGGCCAGTGCCATGCACCTGATCCTCCAACCGTCCGGCAATGTCATCAAGCGTGTCGGAGCCATAGATTTCAGGCTCGCGCAGGCCGAGTAGGTTGAGGTTGGGGCCGTTGAGGACGTAGATCGTTTCAGTCATCCCGCAGATGTAGCCGTCTTCGCGTCTATTTATCAACGCCCTTCACTTTGCCCCATTGGCGGGCCGCTGTGTAGCCGAGGTAACCTGTGCCAAATAAAGCGTAAAGCGGCTCAGGCAGTCCGCCCAAATAGGAGTTCATACCGGCGGCAATATCGCGCGCCGCGCTGGGATTAAACGCGGCAAGAACCCCCATCGGCAGGGCCCATAATATCATCGCATACATGACATAAAGGAAGCTGGGGCGGGCGCGGCTGGTCCAGGGATCAACGCTTTGTGCCTCTGCGACGATCGCCTGCAATTGCGCCTCGATCATGCGCATTTCTTGGCTGCCTTCCAGCTTGATAAGCTCCAGCTTGGCTTTGGCGCGGACTTCTTTGTCAGGGATGATCTTGTCGATAATCGAGGCGATGGGGCCAATCAGGGTTTCGAGCACGGCCATGGGAGTTCTCCTATTTGCGATTCGCAATAGAGCTAACCAAATGGGTTCGTGTAGGAAAGCGGAGATGCCCCAGAGATAACGCGAGATCGCGCCTAGACCTGCGCTTGAGGCGAGGCGAAATGCCAGATCACCCATCAATGTTGGAAAATTTCCACTGGTCGGGACGACTGGATTCGAACCAGCGACCCCTACACCCCCAGTATAGTGCGCTACCAGACTGCGCCACGTCCCGATACCAGTGGAATGGCCGCCTATAGGCAGGCCTTTTGTCGCTGGCAAGCGCGTAAAGTCGTGCGTAGAGCGCTGCTGATGCATTGCGAGCCTCTTACATTGCTGCTAGGCGCGCCCTCTTACGGTTAAGAGGGTGACGATTGTGCAATCAAAAGTGCATATGACACGTCTTCTCAAACGCATTTTGACTATTTGCAAACGGGCTTAGAAAAACAATGATTGAGCTACTCGCTGCCGCCGCTGCTGGACCTGCGCAGCCCCCTGCATGGATGACTTGGGCGCCGATTGTCGGCATGATCCTGATCTTCTGGTTCCTGATTATTCGTCCGCAAATGAAGCGGCAAAAAGAGCATGCCACTAAGGTTGAAGGCCTGAAGAAGGGCGAT
>JALZVZ010000072.1 GCA_023299945.1 Altererythrobacter sp.
TGTTTTGAAGTGGGCACTTTGCAGCGCCTCAACCAGATAGTCGATAACCCCTTGGTGCAATTGGCCAAACCAGGCGCTGGCCCAGCGGACGAGCCGGATATGACTTATGAGGAAATGCTGACGCCAACGGGGCTGGCGGATGTCGCGAAATATGCTGATGCGGTCGGCGTTTATACAGGCATGATCCTGAACCAGGATGGCAGCGCCAAATCACTGGTGGCCGATGCGCGCGCTCACGGTCTCGACGTGCATGCATGGACATTGCGCCCTGAAAATGCGTTTCTTCCTGACAGCCTCAAAGGCGAGGGCGGCGATGCAGGCTTGGGCGATGCCGCAGCCTTGCAAGCCATGCTCGCCAAAGCCGGTGTCACAGGCGTGTTCGCCGATGATCCGGCTAGTGCGGTAAAAGCGCAGTAGCGCGCCCTAAGCTTTACGCTCCGGCTTTTCTGGCGGTCACAATATAGTTGAGCGATAAATCCTCGCCCAAATGCAGGCTCTTGTTTGGCCGCCATGCAATGCCGGTTGGCTCTGACATGGTCAGACCGGCATTTGCGAGCAATGCCTCCAATTCCTCAGGCGTGACGAAATCATTCCAATCATGCGTGCCCTTGGGCACATAGCCGACAGCCTCTGCTGCACCGACCAGCAGCACTCGCGATGCTGCCGTGCGATTGGGCGTCGACATAACCAGCAGCCCTTCAGGCTTTAGCGATGCGGCAACTTCAGCCAGAAACGCGGGTTTATCAGCGACGTGCTCCACCACTTCTAGGCAAGTGACCAGATCAAACGCGCCCACATTCAGTGCGGCCAGCTCGCCTGCCATATAGCGTATATCGAGGCCTACCGCCTCTGCATGAGCCGCCGCCGCCGACACATTCTCGCCCGCTGCATCAATGCCGGTGACATCTGCGCCCAGCCGCGCCAAAGGCTCGCACGCCAATCCCGCGCCGCAACCAATATCGAGCGCGAGCTTGCCCGCCAGCGGCTTTGCTGCGCGAATATCGCCGCCCCAATGCCGGTCAATGCTCTCACGAATATAGCGCAGGCGCACGGGGTTTACTTGGTGCAGCGAAGCCATCGGCCCCTTGGGATCCCACCATTCTCGCGCCAATTCGCCGAAATGCGCGGCTTCTTCTGGACGGATAGTTACATTTGCAACATTTGCGTTTGTCATCTCGCAGCCTTAACAGCGCGCGAGAGATTGAACCAGCAGGATAAGCACAGACGTGGCCCGGATTGTGATGAAATTTGGCGGAACCTCGATGGCGGGGACAGAACGCATCCGGCGCGTGGCCAATATTGTGCGCAAACAACAGGCAGCGGGGCACGAGGTTGCGGTCGTTGTCAGCGCCATGGCGGGCGAGACTGACAGGCTGGTAAACTTCTGCCGCGAGGCCAATGCGCTGTATGATCCAGCCGAGTTCGACGTAGTGGTCGCCAGCGGCGAGCAGGTCACATCGGGCCTGCTGGCGATGACATTGCAAAGTTTGGGGTGCAAAGCGCGCAGCTGGCTGGGCTGGCAATTGCCGGTCAAGACAATCGAAGCCCATTCTAAAGCTCGCGTTGACAGCATTGATGCCGCCGATCTGATCGCTAGCATGGAACGCGGAGAGATCGCGGTCATTCCGGGTTTCCAAGGTGTATCGGACGCAGGCCGGATCACCACAATGGGGCGGGGCGGTTCTGATACTTCGGCTGTGGCTGTTGCGGCGGCGGTGCAGGCGGATCGCTGCGATATTTATACCGATGTTGATGGGGTTTATACCACCGACCCGCGGATCGTGGCCAAGGCCCGCAAGCAAAAGGCTGTGACCTATGAGGAGATGCTAGAGCTGGCATCTGTGGGCGCAAAGGTTTTGCAAACGCGCAGCGTTGGCCTTGCAATGAAAGAAGGCGTGCGCATCCAAGTTCTCTCCAGTTTTGGGGATGATGATGCAGCGGTTGCCGATGAATTGCCCGGCACGCTGATCGTGTCGGATGCTGAAATGGATCAATTAGTGGAGCAAGGCGATATGGAACGCCAACTCGTAACCGGTATCGCTCATGACAAGAATGAGGCGAAGATTATCCTCACCCGCGTGCCGGATAAACCGGGCGCTGTGGCCGATATCTTCACGCCGCTGGCCGAAGCTGCGATCAATGTTGATATGATCATTCAGAACGTTGGCCGCGATAAGGGCGAGACCGATGTGACTTTCACCGTGCCGGGCGCTGATCTGGCGCGCGCGCAGGCTTTGCTGGAAGATCGGGCGGCACAAATTGGCTTTAACCGAATCATCACTGACGATCATATTGCGAAAATCAGCGTCGTTGGTGTGGGTATGAAAAGCCATGCCGGCGTTGCCAGCACAATGTTCCGCGCATTGTCTGATCGAGGCATCAATATTCAGGCGATTTCCACCTCTGAGATCAAAGTCTCCGTGATCATTGACGAGGATGAGACAGAGCTCGCGGTGCGGGTTTTGCACACGGCTTACGGCTTGGATGCGGCAGAATAAGCAGGGTTAGCCTCGCTGGGACTGTGAATGCAGCGCGCGAAATGCTCTTCGTTTAAGAACCCTTAGTAGCGAGCCTTAGTGTTCCACCGAATAGGATTCCGGCTGCCGTTGCGGGAAAAAATACTCCTACGCCGAATCGCCTGATGCACGGATGAAATATCCGGCAGGCTTCTCTCTAGGCACGCTATCTCTCGTCCATAAGGCCGGGCGTAATGTCTACGATTGGGGCCAAGGGTCATTCGTCAAAGCTGGGGTCGACTTATGCCGCTTTTGCCAAATCAGGCTGCCATCGCAGCCGCATGTACAGAGCAAACCGATGTGATCGGAATGCTCGCTGATATGGGCGGCGATATTATCCTCAAAACCGATGTGGAGGGTTTTGTCCAAGACGGCTCAATCGGCCTCGATGCGGTTGGGATTGACCTGCCCTGCATGCTGCTCAAGCCGCATATCACCGATATTGCGGCAAAGCGTCATCGGGGCAATTTGCGCGATTATCACCGCCATGTTTTGCAAGGTACAGCGCCGCTGGATAAGATCATTTTTCCGGTCGCGCTCACCGCCAATCAGCAGTTTTCTGCGCCGACTGCCGCCAATTACCGGTCCGAGGATTGGTATTCATTGAGCCTGAAACCAACTCTTGAAACTGGCCTTTTGGGCGTAATGCGACGGATTGAAAAAGGCCTTGGCCTGCATCCACAAATGGCCGCCTGCGCGTTGACCGATCCGCTTACCGGGCTGTCCAATCGTCAAGCATTTTCCTCTGCATTGAGCACGGTGCTGACCGAAGCACCAAACGCTTCGCAAAGCGGCTCAATTGCCTTTTTTGAAATCGACCATTTCCGCGCGATCACCCTTCGCTTTGGTCAGAGTATGGGCGATGAAGTTGTGAAAGCTTTTGCGCAATTTCTCACTGCAATATCGGGCCGCAATATCGCGATTGCGCATATGGAGGGTGAACGCTTTGCCGCGTTCTTGCCTCATCACAATTTGGTGAACGCGCTGGCCTGGACGCAGGAGGTGATCGAGACTTTTGCCGCAATTTCCGCTGACCTTGGGTTTGAAAACACCCAGCTTACCGCCAGTGCTGGGGTGGCGCAGGCCAACGGCTCAATCGACAGCATCATGTCGCGCGCAGAACTGGGCGTGTCGGTCGCTAAAGCCAGCGGCGGAAAGCGCACCGAATGCGGCGATTGGCTGCATGGCTGCGAGAGCGCAGAAACAATTTATGGCAGGCGCCGCTTGGTTGCTCCGCGCTAATCCGTTAAAGCGCGTGGTCATGGGCTACACTGCAAAAATTCTTCTTCTGGGTTCTGGCGAATTGGGCCGCGAATTTGTCATCTCTGCCAAACGCTTGGGCGCGGAGGTAATTGCCTGCGATGCTTATGACAATGCACCCGCTATGCAATTGGCCGATGGGCGCGAGGTGTTTTCAATGCTCGATGCCGATGCATTGCGCGCGGCGATCACAAAACATCAACCTGATTTTATTGTGCCAGAGGTGGAGGCAATCCGGACCGAGGCTTTGGCGCAAGTGGAGGCGGATGGTTTTTGCGTTGTGCCCACCGCGCGTGCGGCGCAATTGACGATGAACCGCGATGCGATCCGCGATTTGGCGGCGGAGGAATTGGGGCTGAAGACAAGCGTGTATCGCTATGCGGAAAGCTTAGGCGGCGTCGCCGAAGGCGCAGCGGTCACCGGCTTTCCCTGCATTATCAAGCCGGTCATGTCCTCTTCTGGCAAGGGCCAGAGCAAGGTCGATGGCGCCGGTGAATTGGAAACTGCGTGGGAGTATGCAGTCGCGAATATGCGCGGCGACCGCGCGCGGGTAATCGTCGAGCAATTTGTCGATTTTGATTATGAAATCACGCTTCTGACCGTGCGTCACAAGGATGGTATCACCTTTTGCCCGCCAATTGGCCACCACCAAGAACGCGGCGACTATCAGGAAAGTTGGCAGCCTGCTGCGATGAGCGCGGATGCCTTGTCAGGCGCGCAAGAAATGGCCGCAACAGTGGTGAATGAGCTAGGCGGATACGGCTTGTTTGGGGTTGAGTTTTTCGTGAAGGGTGATGCAGTGATCTTTTCTGAATTGTCGCCGCGTCCGCATGATACCGGGATGGTGACATTGTGCTCACAAAACCTGACCGAATTCGATCTGCATGCCCGCGCGATTTTGGGCCTACCTGTGCCAGACAGCATTGCCGCTCGCCCGGCTGCATCTGCGGTGATATTGGCGGATCGTGATAGCAGCCATTTCGCCTTTGAAAATGTGGCCGATGCTTTGGCTCTCAATCCGTCACAAACCGATATTCGTATTTTCGCCAAGCCTGTAACACGGCCCTATCGGCGCATGGGCGTCGCGCTGGCCACAGGCGTGGATACTGATACGGCGCGCAAAATGGCCAGCGATGCCGCCGCCAAGGTCAAGATTGTGTATAAGGATTGAGGCGCTTGCCGCGTGGCGCGTCTACGCCTAGTTGTGTTGGACTATGAGTGCATATCCCAAAACAGCAGATATGATGGCGCGCGGCTGCGCGTTCCTTGGAACACAGACCGCAATAATGTGCGGTGCGATGAGCTGGGTATCGGAGCGTAGTTTGGTTTCGGCCATTTCCAACGCTGGCGGTTTTGGCGTGATTGCATGCGGAGCGATGACGCCTGATTTGCTTGATACCGAAATCGCCGCGACCAAAGCGCTGACTAGCAAGCCCTTTGGCGTCAATCTGATCACCATGCATCCGCTACTGCTCGACCTAATCGCCGTATGCCGCAATCATCAGATCGGCCATATTGTGCTGGCAGGGGGCATTCCGCCCAAGGGCACATTGGAGGCGATCCGCGGCCAATCTGGCAAGGAAGCGAAAGCCATTTGCTTTGCACCGACTTTGGCTTTGGCGAAAAATTTGCTGCGCCGCGGCGCGGATGCCATCGTCATTGAGGGGATGGAAGCGGGCGGCCATATTGGCCCCGTTTCCACCAGCGTTTTGGCTCAGGAAATTCTGCCTGTTCTGGCTGCGGATCAGATGATCTTTGTGGCTGGCGGTATCGCCCGGGGCGAGGCCATGGCGGGCTATTTGGAGATGGGCGCAAGCGGCGTTCAACTGGGCACGCGGTTTGCTTGCGCGACTGAGAGCATTGCGCATCCAGCCTTCAAAAAAGCCTTCTTCCATGCCTCTGCCCGTGATGCGGTCGCCAGTGTGCAGGTCGATCCGCGCCTGCCAGTGATCCCAGTACGCGCGCTGAAAAACGAAGGCACAGCCGCCTTTACCGCTAAGCAAATTGAGGTCGCCAAGAGCCTCGATGAAGGCAAGGTGGATATGCATGATGCGCAGCTGGAAATTGAGAAATTTTGGGCTGGGGCCCTGCGTAGAGCGGCGATTGACGGGGATGTGGAGAACGGTTCGATCATGGCAGGGCAGTCTGTTGGCATGGTCAAATCAGAGGAACCCGTGGCCGATATTATTGCGGCGCTTATGACCGAATGCGAAGCCGCGCTGAGCCGGCGTTAGACGATGAGACAGCCAATTATCCTCACCCTCCATTGCGACGATAAGCCCGGCATTACCGCGGCGGTGACGAGTTTTCTCTCGCAGCGCGGTTGCAATATTCTGGAGGCTCAGCAGTTCAATGACCGCGAGACGGACTGCTTTTTCATGCGGGTCGCCTTTGATCTGGGCGGGGCAGACAAAGACACGCTGCGAAGCGAATTTGTGCAGATCGCAGACAATTTTGCGATGGAGTGGAAATTGGCGTTGGAAAACCGTCCGCGCCGCGTATTGATTATGGTCAGCAAGTTTGATCACTGTCTGGTCGATTTGCTTTATCGTTGCCGCATTGGTGAGCTGAATATTGAGCCGGTGGCCATCGTATCAAACCACCCGCGCGAGGCTTCGATCAAGCTTGATATTGGCGATATCCCGTTTCATCACTTGCCCGTGACGCGCGAAACAAAACCTGCCCAAGAGGCAAAATTGCGCGCAATTGCAGAGGATGCAGGCGCTGAATTGATCGTGCTTGCGCGCTATATGCAGATATTGTCAGACGAGCAGGCAGCGCATTTTTCTGGTCGCTGCATCAATATTCATCACAGCTTCCTGCCTGGCTTCAAAGGCGCACGGCCCTATCATCAGGCGCACGCGCGCGGGGTCAAGATGATTGGCGCAACGGCCCATTTCGTGACGACCGATTTGGACGAGGGTCCGATTATTCATCAGGATGTTGAGGCGATCAGCCATGCTGATACGCCAGAGGATTTGGTGCGCAAAGGGCGCGATATTGAGCGCCGCGTTTTGGCTGAGGCTGTGCGGCTATTCACGCAGGAACGCGTGGCGATCGCGGGCAGCCGCACGGTTGTCTTTCGCGGATAGATAGGAAGAAATTGTGATGATTGTTGAGCGGCTGGATCATGTGAATATCATCACCGATAATCTGACACAGACTGCGCAATTTTACGCCGAGCTTCTCGATCTAGAGGCACGTGATGGCCCCCCGCCAATGAAGCCAAGTCAAGTGCAATGGATGTATGATGCATCGGGCCAAGCGATCCTGCATCTCAATTCTGCCGACTTCCCGCGCATGTATGAGCGCGATGTTTCACCCGGTAGCGAAACCGGCGCGATCCACCATGTTGCGCTGCGTTGCGGTGATTTTGATACAGTGAAGGCCCGGTTGGATGCGCGCGACGCTGATTATACCGTGAATGATGTGCCTTCAATTAGCCTCAAGCAAATCTTCACCCACGACCCGGACAACGTGCTGCTCGAACTGAATTTTTTCAGCGGTTAGGCCAAGAGCGACTTCCATGGCGCACAGCGGGGATCATCACTGGAGTTTGGGTCCCAAACTTGCGCCCTCAATCCACTCCGCCGGCCTTATCCTCATTCGCGCGGAAGATGACATATTCGCGGATCGCATCGCTTTCGTCAGTATCCAGCGAGGTCGCAAAGCTGACCATGCCATTGTCCTTCAAAATGCCGTCTTGGACGACTGCCTGCCATGAGGCCTTATTGCCCAAAGTGCCAGAGCGGCGCAGGTCAGGCAGAACGGTTGAACCCACCGCGCCTGGTGCATGGCATACAGCGCAGTATCGCGCATATTTCTCTTTGCCCAAAGCGATCACTTCGTCGCTGGCGCGGCTTGGCGGGGGATCAAGCGGAAGCTCTGCCAAGGCTGGCATTTCCGGCAATTCAGCCTCGCCGCCGAGCTTGAACACCAGCAGGCGGCTGATGTTGCGCACTGGGGCCAAATCATTGATCAGACCGCCATCAACGCTGAGCGCATAGGCTCCGCCCCAACCGGCCAGAACCGCGACATATTGTTCGCCGTCAATTGTGTAGGTCACAGGCGGGGCAACGATCCCGGTCTGTGCAGCAAAGCTCCATAATTTGTCGCCAGTGGATGCGTTATAGGCGTTAAATTCGCTGCCAGCAGTGCCTTGAAAAACAAGGCCGCCGCCGGTTGCCAGCAATCCGCCATTCCATGGGCCAGCATGTTGAACCGTCCATTTGGGTTTCTTCGCCACCGGATCCCAAGCGATCAGCGAGCCTTTTAGCGTGCCTGCTGCTTGTTTGCGGAAGCCCAGATCAGCCGGCAAATCGCCTGCGCCCAAATCAAAGCCGACGTTAAAGCCGCGATTGGTATCGGGCTTCCAATCGGCCTCTGGAGAGTAAACCATGCCCGCCTCAAACGCGGGAATATAGACGAGGTTTTCGTCCGGGTGATAGGCCATTGGGTGCCAATTGTGCCCGCCCAATGCGCCCGGTGTGACATAGGCTGGTTTGCCCGTTTTATCGACGCGGGTTTCGGGGTTTTCGATAGGGCGGCCATTGGCATCAATGCCCGTGGCCCAATTAACGGTGACATAAGGATCGCCGGAAATATACTCGCCGGTCTCGCGGTCGATCACATAAAAGAACCCGTTTTTGGGGGCTTGCATCAGAACTTTGCGCGGCTTTCCTGCAATCTCCATATCCGCCAGCATAATATGCTGAGTTGCGGTGAAATCCCAAGTCTCGCCCGGTGTGGTTTGGTAATGCCACGCATATTCGCCGGTTGATGCCGTGATCGCAACGATGGAGGAGAGGTAAAGGTTATCGCCTTCGCCCGTGCCATCTTCGCCCGGTGACCTGTAGGCGCGGTTCCACGGGCTGCCATTTCCAACGCCAATATAGAGCAAGTCTAAATCGGGGTCATAGGCCATGGAATCCCACACCGTGCCGCCGCCGCCAATTGCGTCATTATCGGCCAGCACTTCCTTGTTCCAAGTCTGTGCCGCAGCTTGCAAATATTCCGCCGAGCTTTCGTCTTCTGTGCCTTCGGGAACGGTGTAGAACCGCCACAGCTCGTCACCATCATCTGCATCATAGGCTGCAACATAACCGCGCACGCCAAACTCTGCGCCGCCATTGCCGATGATCACTTTGCCATCAACGATGCGCGGCGCGCCCGTGACAGTGTAGCTTTGTTCCTGATCAACCGTGACTTTTTCCCAAGCAACTTTGCCGCTGTCTCGGTCAAGCGCAATCAAACGCCCATCGAGCGTGCCCAGATACAGCCGGTCACCCCATGTCGCCAGACCGCGATTGACCGTGTCGCAGCAGGCTTTGACGGCTGTTTCGCCGGGGACTTCTGGGTCATATTCCCACAGAACTTTGCCCGTTTTGCCATCATAAGCCTTCACCTTGCTCCATGCGGTGGTGAGGTAGATATTGCCGTCAATGACGAGCGGGGTCGCTTCTTGGCCGCGCGCTGTGTCCATATCGGCAAACCAGCTGAGGCCCAGATCACTGACGTTTTCGGCATTGACCTTATCCAGCGGGGAGAAGCGCTGTTCGGAATAAGTCCGCCCGTAGGAAATCCAATTGGCGGTGTCATCGCCAGCGGCCAATAATTGCTCTGCCCCGACACGGTCGCCGCTGCCTCCTGCCTGATTGCATCCCGTAAGGGCTAGGCTGGCTGCTATCCCAGCTGCCAATATTGCCGCTGGTTTCCATCCGCGCTGTGTCATTCATCTTTCTCCCGTTTGGCTTTTCGCCTTGGATGTATAGTGCAGCGCAAGTGGGCGCTTGTCCATTCCCGAAATCCGGCCTAATTCCATGCGAGTGGTTAAGCCAACCACGGACGCAGAGGAGATCAGGCGATGTGCGAAGAAACGGAACTGAAAGTTTGGGCAAAGAACATGCTCAACCGGCGGCAATTTGGCGCCATTGCAGGCGTCGCTGCTCTTTCTGCATGCACGCCTAGCGGGACCATTTCTACCAACAATAACAATGGTGAGGCCAGTACATCTGCGCTCGGGGCGGCAGTGAGTTTCGCAACCAAGGATGGCACAATGGACGCCCGCTTTTTTGCAGGGCCCAGCGGCGCTGCACCGGCTGTAATCCATTGGCCCGATATTGCTGGCATCCGCCGCTCGCACCTTGAGATGGCGCGCCGCACTGCTGAGGCAGGTTATGCCGTGCTGCTCGTGAACCCCTATTACCGCGACGCCGAAGGCGTGATCTGGGAGGATTTTGCCAGCTTTGCCGATGGCGGCTGGGACAAAGCGCGTGAAATGCGGGCCAAGCTTTCCTCCTTTGCGATTAAGCGCGACACCAATGCGATAGTCTCTTGGTTAGACGGGCAAGCAGCGGTTGATAGCGCGCGCGGCATTGGGGTCGAGGGTTATTGCATGGGCGGCCCATTCACAATTTATGGCGCTCATGCTGAGCCTGACCGGGTCAAAGCAGCGGCTAGCTTTCACGGCGGGGGCCTGGTGAGCGATGATGCGGAAAGCCCGCACCGATTGTTGGTCGATACAGCTGCACAAATGCTTATCGCCATTGCCAAGAATGATGATGCCAAGGCGCCGGCAGACAAAACGACCTTTCGCGAGGCGGCCGATGCTGCGGGCAGGGCAGCTAAGATTGAGGTTTATGCAGGCGATCACGGCTGGACTGTGCCGGATTCACCAGCCTATGCGAAAGAGGCGGCAGAAGCGGCCTTTGCGGATAAGCTGGCGCTCTATTCGGCGGCGCTTTGAATTTTATGCGCGTACTTGGCGCGTCAGGTGTTGGCTTGCGCAAACCGCCCATGCTTGCGGTATTGAACCATCCACTTGTCGAGGAATACGCCCAGCGGCTTTGGCTCGATACCCAATTGCTTAAATCCAGGATGATCCCCGGATGCCATATTGCCCGCTTTTAGCATAACCCATTGATCGCGGCTCATCGGGGTTAGCGGCAGGTTTGCAAACAGGGACGAGGCAAAATCGGGCATAGGAATGAACATTGGCGAGCGCTGCTGCGCGGCTGCAATGCGTTCGTGCATGTCCATCATCGTGATCACTTCTGGGCCGCCAAGCTCAAAGATCTTACCGCCATGCTTGGCCGGATTACCCAGCGCAGTGACAATGGCATCGGCCACATCATCGGCATAGGCAGGCTGCATTTTTGCCTCAGGTCCAAACACTGGCAAAGCGGGCGCCATTTGGACAAGCTGAGCAAACATATTGATGAACGCATCATCGCTACCAAAAACCAAGGATGGACGGATAATCGTTGCCTTGGGGAAGGCTTCTTGCACCAGCTTTTCGCCCAGAGCTTTGGCTTGGCCATAATGGGCCAGCGAATCTGGATCCGCGCCAATTGCACTGACATGGACGAAGCTCTTTACCCCAGTCTCGCTCGCAATGCGTGCCGCTGTGCCCGCTGCTCGGCCCATAATCGCGTTTAAATCACCATCAAATGTGCCGACCAAATTGATCACGGCATCTGCGCCGGAGATGGCTGCAAACAGGCTTTGCTCGTTGGAAATATCACATCGCCCAATCTGCAATTGGCCCAAATTGGCGAGCGGTTTGAGCTTAAAGCAATTTTCCGGATTGCGGCTGACAATCCTAAGGCGTGCGCCGCGTTCCAGCAGCGATTGCGCGACATAATTGCCAAGAAAGCCGCTGCCGCCCAGCAGTGTGACCAGGCTATTGTTGAGGGGGTCTGTTGTCGCCATATTTATGCGCCTGAAGCTTGTGATTTTATACGATGACCGCGCTTTGCCGCAAGCAGGCCCAGCGTGCAAGCACTTGGGTTCAATATGGAGGCACAAAGCAATCGTTGACAGGTGCGCGTGAGTGCCGCTATCCGCGCCGTCCTATCACACAGGCTGATCGAATGATGATCGCCCGTGCTCCGGTGCCCAGATGGCGGAATTGGTAGACGCGCGTGCTTCAGGTGCACGTATTCGCAAGGATGTGGAGGTTCGAGTCCTCTTCTGGCACCAATTTATTCCTTCCTATCACCGTTTAGCTCGATTTCCCGCGCTTGCTCCCTATTTTGATATTGTCCCGCCGTGGCGCTTCTGCGAATGCGGCGGCAACAATCATTCTCGGAGTTCTTACCCATGCGTCAGGTCGATCATTTTCTAGCTGGCGGCGTCACCGCCGCACCCGTTCGCAAGCATCAAATCTGGAACCCTTCAACGGGCGAAATTCAGGCAGAGGTTGGCCTCGGTGATGCGGCCTTGTTGGAAAAGGCAGTGGCCACTGCGAAAGAAGTTCAGCCTGCATGGGCCGCGACCAACCCGCAAAAACGTGCCCGCGTAATGTTCCGCTATAAAGAGCTGATCGAGGCCAACATGCAGGATCTGGCCGAGCTGCTGTCGTCTGAACATGGCAAGGTCGTGGACGATGCCAAAGGCGATGTGCAGCGCGGGCTTGAAGTGATCGAATTTGCTTGCGGCATCCCGCAGGTTTTGAAGGGCGATTACACCCAAGGCGCAGGGCCGGGCATTGATGTTTATTCGATGCGTCAGCCGCTGGGCATTGGCGCAGGTATCACCCCGTTCAACTTCCCTGCGATGATCCCAATGTGGATGTTTGGCATGGCCATCGCGACCGGCAATGCGTTTATCCTCAAACCATCAGAGCGCGATCCATCCGTGCCGGTACGCCTCGCTGAATTATTCGTAGAAGCCGGCGCGCCAGAAGGTCTGTTGCAAGTCGTGCACGGTGACAAGGAAATGGTCGATGCGATCCTCGATCACGAAGATATCGCCGCTGTCAGCTTTGTCGGTTCCTCCGATATTGCGCATTACGTCTACAAGCGCGGTGTTGCGGCGGGCAAGCGTATCCAAGCCATGGGCGGGGCGAAGAACCACGGCATTGTGATGCCGGACGCTGACCTTGATCAGGTTGTGAATGACCTATCGGGCGCGGCCTTTGGTTCAGCAGGCGAGCGCTGCATGGCGCTGCCCGTGGTGGTGCCTGTGGGCGAGGACACAGCAGAACGCCTGAGGGAAAAGCTAATCCCTGCGATCCACGCTTTGAACGTCGGCGTCTCCAATGATCCCGATGCGCATTACGGCCCGGTTGTAACGCCGGAACACAAAGCCCGCGTCGAGGGCTGGATTGATACAGCGGAAAAAGAAGGCGGCGAGATTGTCGTCGATGGCCGTGGGTTCGCTTTGCAAGGCCATGAGAAAGGCTTTTTCGTTGGACCCACGCTTATCGATCACGTCAAACCGCATATGGAAAGCTATAAGGAAGAGATCTTTGGCCCCGTGCTACAAATCGTGCGCGCCGCAGATTTCGAAGAGGCTGTGCGCCTGCCGTCCGATCACCAATATGGCAATGGCGTTGCGATCTTTACCCGCAATGGCCACGCCGCGCGCGAATTTGCCAACCGTGTGAATGTCGGCATGGTCGGCATCAATGTGCCGATCCCTGTGCCGGTGGCCTATCACAGCTTTGGCGGCTGGAAGCGCAGCGGCTTTGGCGACACGGATCAATATGGCATGGAAGGCCTGAAGTTCTGGACGAAAGCCAAAAAGGTCACACAACGTTGGCCCGATGGCAGCGCTGATGACGGCAACTCTTTCATCATCCCGACAATGGGGTAAAAGGCGATTATGACCGGACAATTTTCACTCACCGACGATCAGCTCGCGATCCAAGAGATGGCGCAGCGTTTCACTGCCGATAATATCACGCCCAACGCTGGTGAATGGGATGAGAAGCACCACTTCCCGCGCGATGTGATTAAGCAATCCGCAGAGCTCGGCTTTGGCGCGATTTATGTATCGGAGGAAAGCGGTGGTATCGGACTTGGCCGACTAGAGGCGGCGCTGATTATGGAGGCGATGGCTTATGGCTGCCCCACGACATCGGCGTTCATCTCGATCCACAATATGGCCGCATGGATGATCGACCAATTTGGCGGGGCTGAGGTGAAGGCAAAATATCTTCCCGACCTTGTTACCATGGATAAATTCGCCAGCTATGCGCTTACCGAACCGGGCAGTGGTTCGGATGCGGCTGGTCTCAAAGCCAATGCGAAATTGGACGGGGATCACTATGTTTTGAACGGCACAAAGCAGTTCATTTCGGGCGGCGGTGTCAATGATGT
>JALZVZ010000073.1 GCA_023299945.1 Altererythrobacter sp.
GGCGGCATTGTTTGAACGCATTGATGCCGCGCTGGCAGGCACGGCGTGGGAAGCGGTCGTGGTGGATGATAATTCCGCCGATGGCACAGCCGACGCCGCGCGCGAACTAGCGCTGAATGACTCGCGCATTCGGGTGATCCACCGTATCGGCAGGCGCGGCCTTGCTAGTGCCGCAATCGAAGGCATGTGCGCCACCGCCGCGCCATTTGTGGCGGTAATGGATGCCGATCATCAGCATGATCCTGCGCTGCTACCGCAAATGCTCGCCGCGTTAAAAGCGGGCCAGGCAGACATTGCCGTGGCCTCGCGCTTTGCCGATGGGGCCAGCACTAAGGATTGGGACGCGCCAGAACGAGAGCGCCTGTCGGGCATCGCCAACCGCCTTGCGCAGCGTATGACCGGCACTGAGCTTACCGACCCGATGAGCGGCTATTTCATGCTGCCAAGCGCGACGGTTCGCAGGCTCGCCCCGCGATTGTCCGGTATTGGGTTTAAGATCTTGCTGGATATTCTGGCCACGGCCAAAACGCCGATGCGTTTGCGCGAATTCCCGCTGAATTTTGCCGCGCGGCGCGCAGGGGAAAGCAAGTTGGATAAGGCGGTGGCCTTCGATTTTCTTGCAGGTCTATATGATAAGACATTTGGGCGCATTGTACCCACACGCTTTGCCCTGTTTGGCACGGTCGGCGCGGCCGGTGTGCTGGTGCATATGGCGGTCTTGTCGCTTTTGCTGCTGGGCTTTGGAGAAGGCTTTGTTTGGGCGCAGGCCGCCGCCGTTCTTGCCGCGATGAGCTTTAACTTCCTGCTCAATAATGCGCTGACATACCGTGATAAACGCCTGAAAGGCGCAGGCGCGATGCTGCGCGGTTGGATCGGATTTTGCCTGACCTGCGCAGTGGGCGCTGTTGCCAATGTCGCGATTGCCGCATTGCTAGCGGATTACGGCGTGTTTTGGGCATTGGCCGCGCTGGCGGGCATATTGGCAGGCTCGGTTTGGAATTACGCCTTGTCGAGCCGCTTCGTTTGGGGCCGCTATTAAATCCAGCCATCGATCCAGGTGTAATAGCGAAAGGCCTGATCATCAGTGAGCCGCGCAGCGGTTAAGATTGGGTAGAAATAGGCGAACATAATACCAGGCAATGCCAGCGCAATCATCACCATGCCGCGCTCACCCACTTTCCACAAAGCCTCCAGCGCCAGCGCCAAGGCCGCCATCAAGAAGATGCTCGGCACCAGATAGTGATAATAAAACTGTACGGATTTCGGCGCGATCAGCCACAGACCCAGCGAGACAGCAAAGCCGATCACTACCGCGATTTTTGCCGGATCGCGGCGCGTAAATCCATCATATCCGCACCAGACCAGCGCGGGCAGGCCGAGCAGCATCGAGCCCGGATTACCGATCAGCAGAACGCCGCGCTGCGCCTCATCGACATACTCGTGCAGATACCAAATGCCGCGCAGGTTAAACAACCATTCGCCCCAATTGCTTTGATAGGGATGCGGCTGAAGCACTTGGCTTTGCAAATCGAGCATCTCTGTGTGCAATGCGATCAAGCCGCCATCCCCCAGCGGGCTGTCTGAGTAAAGCAGCGAGGGCACGAATGTTGCGGCGTAAACCAGCAGCGGCACCGCGCCCACGTAAAAGGCCGCTTGCACCAAGGATACGCCGCGAATGGGCAAAGCGCGTTTGGCCATAAGCACATCTTCGATCCGCGCAAAGAAGCCCGTGTTCAAACGTCCGCGCTCCGCCACGCAAGCGGCAAAAAACACAAGGCCCGGCACCATGGCCAGCGGAATGGCGTTCCATTTGGAAGCCATCGCAGCGCCCAAGGCTATGCCGGTAAACAACAGCCGGCGGTGCGCTGTTTCCGGCTCGCGCAGGCTGCCTGCAAACTGCCAAGCGGCCACGGCAAGGCTTGCGACCATAAATATATCCAGCATCGCAAGGCGGCTATGCACCATCAGCATAAAGCCAGTGATGATCAAAAAGCCGAACATACTGCTGGCAAAGCGCGACAGGCTCGCCAGCCAAAAGGCGCGCATCATCGCAAAGAATGCCAATATGCCCGCCAGATACGGCATGACCCGCCAGCCAAATGCATTGTCGCCAAAAATCATAATGCCCAGCGCCATGAGCTGCTTGCCCAGCAAAGGATGCTCGCGGTTCACATAGCCTGTGCCCTCCAGCAACGCCTTGGCCGCCGGCACATAATGCACCTCGTCAAAATAGGTGATCGAGGGCAGGGTTAGGCGAATGCCGCAAAGCACCGCAAACAAAGCCGTCAACGCCAATGTAGTGCGCAGCGGATCATCAGATTGGGCGGCCGTATGCAACATTGTCTTTGGCGTTTAAAGTGCAGGCTGCGCACCCGCAAATTAAAAATTGCATATAAATCATTTAGATGGTTTAAATTATTTAACAAATGACGCGGGCATTACACTATTGGTCCTATGACCCTTGGCTTTGCGCTTGCCCTGTATTGCTAGCACCGGTTTTTGCCGTATTTTGGTGTTCCAACCAGAACAGTCGTGCGGCCATAGCAAGCAAAGCAATGCTGGCTGTGCAGCTGACCGCGAGAGCCCATAGCGGAACATTCATACCCACTTTTCGTGCGCGCGGTGCGATGAAGAACAAAGCGATCATGACGCACATCACCAGATCCCACCAAACCTGAACACCGGTGAGGTCTTGTGTGTGGTTGATCCAGAACCCGGTTACACCCTCTTGCCAAATTTGCATCGCAGTGAATGCTCCAAAGCCGCCGGATAACATCGCGGCCACAGTGGGGTTTCCGATCTCGCGCTTTACAAAAAGGATGGTAAGAAGGGCAAAGGCACCCCCAAGGGTTGCCGCGATCCAGATGATCTCAAGAGTACTCATGTCAATTACTCCATAGTTATGTAGCGAGTGCTACATGCACTGTTAGCGAAGTGTAGCAACTGCTACAAGAGGATAATGCAAACAAATACACTTTCCCGCGAAACGCTGCTTCCATTGCTTGCTGCCCATGTTCTTCAGCACGGGTTGGGCGGGGCAAGTTTGCGCCCGCTCGCCAAAGCGGCGGGGACCAGCGACCGGATGCTGATCTATCATTTCGGCAATAAGCAAACTCTCGTCTCTGACCTTCTCCAATATATTGCGGACATATATTCCGCCGCGCTTGAACTGGCGATTGGGGAAACCCGCGCCCAAACGAGAGAGGAATGCGTAACGCGCATATTGGAGCAAGCGCGTCAGCCAACGATGCAGGCATTTCTGGTCCTTTGGTGGGAAATTGTCGCTGGCTGTGCGCGCGATTTGCCCGGATATAAGGATGCGGCCGATAAGATGATGGCAAAACAATTGATGTGGCTTGAAAAACTGATGCCAGAAGATGACCCTGATCCCGCTGGCGGCACCCGGTATTTAATGACCATAATCGAAGGCGCGCTTATGCTGAATGTCGTGGGCCATAGTCGCACGGCGCAAGAAGGGTTGATGGCCGGCGATCTTGCAAGCGGCCCGTCTCCTTCTTAAGAAGCGGCAATTATGAAGAAAACAACCGGACAGAACCGCGATATTACCCGCAAATGGCGGCCCGCCACCCAAGCTGTGCGCGGGGGCACTTGGCGCAGCGAGCATGGCGAGACGAGCGAGGCATTGTTCCTCACCTCTGGCTATACTTATGACGATGCGCAGACGGTTGCTGACCGCTTTGCGGGCGAAGCGCAGGGCATGACCTATTCGCGCTTGCAAAATCCGACCGTCGCCATGTTGGAAGAGCGCATTGCTCTGATGGAAGGCGCAGAAGCCTGCCGCGCGCAAGCATCGGGCATGGCGGCAATGACAGCGGCTTTGCTTTCGCAGCTTTCGGCAGGCGATCACTGCGTTGCGGCGAAAGCGGCGTTTGGATCATGCCGCTGGCTGGTGGATAATTTGCTGCCGCGCTTTGGAATTGAAACCAGCGTGGTGGATGCGTCTGACAATGCCGCATGGGAAGCAGCGATTAAGCCCAACACAAAGGTTTTCTTCTTTGAAACGCCTGCGAACCCGACGCTCGATATTACAGACCTCCAGCATGTCTGCGATCTGGCCCGCGCGCACGGAATTACGACCGTGGTCGATAATGCCTTTGCCTCGCCGGCCTTGCAGCGCCCGATGGAATTTGGCGCCGATGTGGTCGCCTATTCTGCGACCAAATTGATGGACGGGCAGGGCCGTGTTTTGGCTGGCGCGATTTGCGGGACAGAGGAATGGGTGGAGGAAACTCTGCTGCCATTTCAGCGCAATACAGGGCCGAATTTGGCGCCGTTCAATGCGTGGGTTGTGCTGAAAGGTTTGGAGACGCTTTCCATGCGCGCGCATGCTCAGAGCCGATCAGCTGTCACCTTGGGTGAGTTTTTGGAACCGCGCGTTTTAAAGGCGGGCGGCCATATGCTGCATCCCGGTCTACCCAGCCATCCGCGCCATGATCTCGCCACGCTGCAAATGGAGGCAACCGGCCCGATCTTCGCCTTTGATGTCGGCACAAGAGAGCGCGCTTTTGCCGTGCTCGATGCGCTGGAGCTGGTCGATATTTCCAACAATATCGGCGATAGCCGCAGTCTGATGTGTCATCCCGCCAGCACCACTCACGCCAGCGTTTCAGAAGAAGCGCGCGCCGATATGGGCGTCACCGATGGCTTGCTGCGGATCAATGTGGGCCTAGAGGACGTGGCCGATTTAACCGAGGATATGGACGCAGCCCTTTCCAAAGCCGGGCTCTAATTCCTAAGTAAATCGCCCAGAGCGAATGCCGCCGTTAGCGCGCGCGTGGGCAGGTCATTATCGGTGAGCGCGGCCAACGCCTGCTTGTCGCCCCGCATCACCACATCCATCAACAGCGCCTCATCGCGTGTCATGCGCGGAGTGCAGCATGATGCGACTTGGATCGTACGGGCAGAGGTCAGCGCGGTTTCGTGCAATAGGCATCGGGCAAGGGTGAGGATTTCTGCAAAGCGCGTCCCGAAAGTGACAAAAGCGATCTGGCTGGCATGGGCATCGCGCAGTCCGTGGACCGCCATCCGGCGCACAACAATTAGCATGGCCTTGGCCACAGGGTCGCTGGGCACCGGCACTGGCAGGAGGGTGTTTAGGCAGGTTTGTTTCGGCGGTTGGTTTGAGCGGTTTGGATGCATCGGGAATCTCCTTGGGACACGGGAAGTCAACCTACGCTAATGATAATCACTTGCAATACGTAATTGTCTTTGTCTTCAATCAATGAATGATTTCCGCACAATTTGTGCCGAGATTGCGTGAATTCCTGCAAGAAGTGCGTCCAATTAGGCGGTAATTGGCCAATCGGGCGGTTGTGCGATGCAGCAAAGCGGCCTAGCGCGGGGCGAAATTGATTTCGCGCAAGCACGCTCGCGCTTATTTAGGTAAATTCTATGTCCGCAACCGCCAATTCCGCAGCCGCCAATAAAATCATTCCGACCAAGCGATCCTTTGTCGAGACGTTCAAACATGATTGGTTCGCCCAGCCAAAGGCCGACATTCTTGCCGGTATCGTGGTGGCGCTTGCGCTGATCCCAGAGGCCATCGGATTTGCTTTGATTGCAGGCGTTGACCCTAGCGTGGGCCTCTATGCCAGCGTCGCGATTGCCATGGTTATTGCGTTCACGGGCGGACGTCCGGGCATGATTTCAGCGGCCACCGCTGCGGTCGCCGTGGTGGTGATCCCGCTGGTGAAAGACCACGGCGTTGAATACCTATTTGCTGCGACAATCCTGATGGGCATCATTCAGGGTATCGCGGCCGCTTTGCGCCTCGACCTGCTGATGCAATTTGTCAGTCGCAGCGTGATTACCGGCTTTGTAAACGCGCTGGCGATCCTGATTTTCATGGCGCAATTGCCGCAGCTTTTACCCGGTAATGAAGGCGTTGGCCCGTGGACTTGGGCAATGGTCGCTGCTGGCCTTGCGATTATTTATGGCTTCCCGCGCATCACCAAAAGCATCCCAAGCCCGCTGGTTGCCATTGTCGTGCTGACTGCCGCGACGATCTATTGGGGCCTTCCGGTGAATGATGTCGCGGGCGAGGGCAAATTGCCCGATGGCTTGCCGATGTTTGCTTTGCCTGATGTCCCGCTCAATTGGGAAACGCTGCAAATCATCCTGCCATACTCGCTGACAATGGCCGCAGTTGGCCTCTTGGAAAGCCTGCTGACGGCGCAAATCGTCGATGATCTGACGCACACTGACAGCAATAAGCAGCGCGAGAGCGCGGGCCAAGGCGTTGCCAATGTGGTCGCGGCCTGTTTCGGCGGCATGGGCGGCTGCGCGATGATCGGGCAATCGGTTATCAATGTGGTTTCTGGCGGACGCGGGCGACTGTCCTCCTTCACCGCAGGCGCGTTTCTATTGTTCTTGCTTTCGGTGCTGGGGCCGCTCGTAGGCAAAGTGCCTATGCCAGCGCTCGTCGCGGTGATGGTCATGGTGTCGATCGGCACATTTAGCTGGAACTCCATCCCGAACCTGCGCCGCCACCCCCCATCCAGCAGTGTGGTCATGATCGCGACCGTTGTCGTGGTTGTATGGACGCATGATCTTGCAATGGGCGTCCTTATCGGTGTGCTGCTATCGGGCATATTCTTCGCCAATAAAGTGCGCGGCATGTTCACCGTTAAGCGCGAGCGGCGCGAGCACAGCGCTGTCTACCGCGTGACCGGCGAATTGTTCTTCGCCAGCGTCGACAAATTTCAGCAGGAACTTGGCCCTGAAAGCCAGTATGAAGACGCGGCGCACAATGTCGTGATCGACGTATCCAAAGCGCATTTCTGGGATATTTCCGCCATCGGCGCGCTGGATAAGGTGGTGGAACGCATGCGCCGCAATGGCCGCCACACGCGGGTCGTTGGCCTCAATCAGGCGAGCGGTGATTTGCATGACAAATTCGCGCTGGAAGACCGTTTGGGTCTGGAAGATGGGTTGGCGCCGCATTGATATTGTGAGTCTTTGTTACGCCCTCAAGCGGCGGGCGCTCACATCCGTTCGCTTGCCTTTCCTCGCATAAGCTCGGGCGGCCATGCGGCCCTGCGAAACCTGCGGTTTCGATCCTCGCCAAGCCATACTTGCTTAGGGTGTCGTCTTGTGCGACCCAAGTTTCAAAGCAATTTGAAAGAGCGTAGCTATGCCCAACCGTGTTGAACTGATCTTCGATTTTGTAAGCCCCAATGCCTATCTCATTTGGTGGCCGCTGCGCGATATGCTGAAAGATACGGGCGCGGGGCTAGATGTGAAGCCGGTTTTCCTGGGCGGTATGCATAAGCTGACGGGCAATGCCCCGCCGATGATCCGCGACGCCGATGTGAAGGGCAAGGTGGAATATTCCATGCTGGAGATGCAGCGCTTTATCGCCAAGCATCAGCTCATTCATTACAAGCTCCACCCGCAGTTTCCGTTCAACTCCATAACGCTGCAACGCATGCT
>JALZVZ010000074.1 GCA_023299945.1 Altererythrobacter sp.
ACGGATCTGGCGTGGCTGGGTATTCATCCCGATGGTGAGGAACGCCAATCGCTCCGGCTCGCGCGTTATGATGCCGCCTTTGAAGTGCTGAAAGCGGCGGGGCGCGTCTATCCTGCCTATGAAACAGCGCAGGAATTGGAATTAAAGCGCAAGGTGCTCTTGGGCCGAGGCAAGCCGCCGATTTATGATCGTGGATCGCTGGAACTATCACAGGCGGAGCGCGCCGCAAAAGAAGCAGACGGGGTGCAACCCCATTGGCGCTTTAAGCTTGATCATGCAGAGGCCATTGCGTGGGAAGATGGCGTTCGCGGAGCTGCCAAATTTGATCCCGCTTTGCTGTCCGATCCAGTGATCCGGCGCGCGGATGGTTCGTGGCTCTATATGCTCCCCTCTGCGGTGGATGACGTTGAAATGGCTATCACCCATGTGCTGCGCGGAGAGGATCATGTTTCCAACACAGCTGTGCAAATTCAGATGTTTACCGCGCTTTATGCTGCAGGTTTTGCTGCAGCACCTGATGCAACAAAACAGCATCCCGAATTTGCGCATGAGGCGCTGCTTGTGGGCACAGAGGGCAAGCTTTCTAAACGGCTTGGCTCGCTGGGCTGCGATGCTCTGCGCGAGAAGCATATTGAACCCGAAGCATTGGTTGCAATGCTCTCGCGGCTGGGCACATCACTGCCCGTAGAGGCGATTGCCGACCGTGCCGTGCTGCTCGATACATTTGATCTTTCCACCTTTGGGCGCGCGCCTGCAAAGTTTGACGATGCAGAGCTGGAGCGGGTGAATACCGCAATTGTTCATGGGTTTGATTTCGCCGACGCTGCGCCGCGCCTGCCCGATGGTATGGATGAGGCAGGCTGGCACGCCGTGCGCCCCAATGTGGCGCATATGGGCGAAGTTGCCGAATGGTGGCGGCTTGTGATTGGCCCGATTGATCAGTTGGACTTTACCGATGAGGACAAGGCCTTTTTGGCAGATGCCGCAAAGGCCCTGACTTGGGGAGACGATCCGTGGGGCGCGCTCACCTCAAGCTTGAAAGAGGCGACAGGACGCAAGGGCAAAGGGTTGTTCCTGCCGCTGCGTCAGGCGCTAACCGGTATGAACCATGGCCCCGATATGGGAGAGCTGCTGCCGCTGATCGGTGAAGAAGGCGCAAAGCGCCGGTTGGAACGCGCGGCCGCATAAGCACACCAAAGTAGCGCAATTGTCAGGCGCAAGATCACGCAAACCTAGCTATCCCCTTTCTCAATCATAGCGAGGGAGAGGCAGGCAATGGATCTTGGCATCAAAGGGCGCAAAGCGCTGGTCAATGGCGGCAGTGCAGGCATGGGGCGCGGCGCGGTTTTGGCCTTGGCGCGTGAGGGTGCGGAGGTGTTTGTATCGGCGCGCGGGGCCGAGCGGCTTGAGCAAACTTGCGCAGATATAGCCAAGGAAACGGGAGCGAAAATCCACCCGCTCGCCGCTGATCACAGCAGTGATGAGGGGCGCGCATTGATCCTTAGCGCATGCCCTGATCCCGACATTCTGGTTGCGACCTGCGCCCCGCCGCCCTTTACCGACGATTTCCGCGATGTACCGCGCGAGGCGATGGAAGAATCTCTCCGGATCGCGCTGCTCAGCCCGATTGATTACATCAAGGCAGTGTCCGGCCCGATGGTGGAGCGGCGCTGGGGCCGGATCGTCAATATCAGCACAGGCGCGGCCAAATATCCTGCAGCCATGCGGGTATTGTCAGGCCCGCCGCGCGCTGCCTTGGCCAATTATTGCCATGCAATTGCGAAGGATTTGGCCGCCCATAATGTGACCATTAATTCTGTCCTGCCGGGCATGCATCACACGCCGGGCATCGAAGAAGTGTTCGGCCCGCGCGGTGCTGCCAATGGGCGCAGCTATGCCGAGGAAGTCGACGCCTTTGTCAAAGCGATCCGCATACCGGCAGGCCGGTTTGGCGAGGCCGATGATCTGGGCGCAATTGTCGCAATGTTCTGCAGCGATATGGCCAATTATGTCACCGGCCAGTCACTGGTTGTCGATGGCGGAATTGGCACCTCAACGTTCTAAATTTAGCGATATTTGCCCGCGGTGACGAAGCCGTCAAAGCTCTTCACATCGCCGATTAGAACAGCCTGTGATTTGATAGGCTCAAACTCATCCTCATGCTCGACAAAATCAAGCGTGAGATAGACTTTGTAATCGGGGCCGGGCGCAAGCTATGCTTCCAGAATCGGCAGATAATAAATGCTAAGCGCAAAGCCAATCGCCCCTGCGATCAGATGCGTTGGAATATGAAGCAACAAGTGTTCCTTTATGCGTGCCTACACAGGGCCAAACTAACCCTCGTGACGTTCCAATTCATCACCCGACAGAGTGACAATATGCAGCAAATTGGTGGAGCCCGGCGTCCCGAACGGCACGCCCGCCAGTGCAATCATCTTGCTGCCTGCTGTGCCGAAACCGTGGCGCAAAGCCATGCGTTTGCCCTTGGCTATCATCTCTTCAAAGCTGCCAATATCCTTTGTCAGGACAGGATGCGCGCCCCATAGCAATGCCACGCGCCGGGCGGTGCGGGTTGATGGGGTCAGCACCAGAACCGGGGTTGCAGGCCGCTCGCGTGATACGCGCCTTGCAGTGGAGCCAGAGGCGGTGAACACCGTGATCGCGCTGATTGGGACAGTGTCGGCAATGGTCATACAGCTGTGGGCGAGCGCATCAGATGTGGTCGCATCAGGCGGCGTATCGTGGAAACGCACGCGGGCGGTATAGCCCTCATCCGCTTCGACTTGGGCTGCAATTCTGTCCATCATTTTAACCGATTCAACTGGCCAATCGCCTGCTGCACTTTCGGCAGACAGCATCACCGCATCTGCGCCATCATAGACGGCGTTGGCGACATCAGAAACTTCGGCGCGGGTCGGTGTCGGATTGTCGATCATGCTTTCAAGCATTTGCGTGGCAACGATGACCGGCTTGCCCGCAGTGCGCGCGGCATTGACGATGCGTTTTTGCAATGGCGGCACCTCATAGGGTTCCAGCTCAACACCCAAATCGCCGCGCGCCACCATCAGGCCATCGGACAGCTCTAACAGCTCATCTAAGCGGTTGATCGCCATAGGCTTTTCAATTTTTGCGCATAATGCGCCATATCCGCCCATCAGCTTGCGAGCCTCGGCCAAATCCTCGGGCCGCTGAACGAAGCTAAGCCCGATCCAATCCGCGCCCTTATCCACGGCAAAGGCGAGATCCTTGCGGTCTTTGGCTGTCAGCGCGGGGATGGGCACTTCGACGTCGGGCACATTTACGCCCTTGCGGTCGGAAATGACCCCGCCAACTTCGGCTGAGCAAAGGATTGCGTCCTTGTCTGCGCGGATCACTTTGAGGCGAATTTTGCCATCATTGATCAGCAGACGCTGGCCTTTTTCAAGGATGCCAAACAATTCTGGATGGGGCAATTCGACGCGGTTTTCATCGCCGGGTTCAGGATTGCGGTCGAGGGTAAAATGCCCGGAATGGCGGATCACCGCTTTGCCATCTTTAAACGTGCCAACGCGCAATTTTGGGCCCTGCAGATCGGCGAGGATCGCGATGGGCCGGCCAAATTCCTCTTCCAATGCGCGGATCGCGGCAATGGTTTTGGCATGAGTGGCATGGTCGCCGTGGCTCATATTGACGCGGAAGGCATCGGCCCCTTCCATGAACAATTTCTTGAGCATTTCTGGCGAACTTGAGGCAGGGCCAACGGTCGCAAGGATCTTCACCTTGCGTGTGCGGGGCTTAACGGCTGATAATTTTCGCTGTTTCATTATTCCAACGGTATGACATGGGTTCGCAGCAACTCAAGCGAATGCAGCATAGGAAGAACCAATATGGATACGAATTCACCCGATAATCTTGATATGTTGGATGATGCGGTGGCGGGAGCGGCGTTTAGGCGGCTGGTTCGGCATTTGCAGCACCGCCATGATGCGCAAAATATTGATTTGATGGGATTATCCGGTTTTTGCCGCAATTGCCTGTCCGATTGGATCATGGATGCAGGTTTTGAAGGCGATAAGGCTGCGGCGCGCGAAGTCATTCACGGCATGCCGCAGGATGAGTGGAAAGCGACCCGGCAAACGCCCGCAACAGAGGCGCAATTGGCAGCGATGAAAGCGAGCGTGGCAAAGAACAAATAGGCCGCGAAGTCCGTTCAAAATCGCGCTTTGAGATGGTGAGGCCAGATGAGGCCAAACGAGGCCAAAGCCAAGATGACGAGGCCAGCGGCTGTTAAACCTGCTTAAAAGCGGGTTCAAATCAGGCCGGTTTTGCGCGTTCCAGCAGGTATAATTCAACCGCGCCAAAATCCTTTGGCAATTGTGTGCGGCCATGGGATGTGAACATGCAATCATCGCAATTGTCGACCAATAGGGCTGCGGCAAAAGCTTCGGTGCAATAGACCCCGCCAACAGGGGTGACCGGTTCGATCCGCGCGGTTTTATTGACCTCGCCGCCATAGCATAATTTGCCGCCAGTAATTTGATCGGTGCCAACCCAAATCGGGCCAAAATGCACGCCGATCCGCATGCCGGCAATTTCGCCTTTTGGCGTTAGTTCGGGCGGAAGGTCATCCAGCGCGCTTTGCAAATCCAACGCTATGGATGCGGCTTGGCGGGGTTCATCGGTGACGACATAAATCGCATCACCCCAAGTATTGCGGAATTCCACATGGTCACCGTAAGCATTCAGAACAGAGGAAATCCGCCCCATCACCTCTGCCATAAACAGCGGCAGCTCGGGCTCTCCCAATCGTGAGAACCCTTTGTAATCGGCAAAGATAATGCTGCGGATTTCCCGGCGCGTGTCTTTTGCGATTTCCGGCTTTGGCGGAAATATGAGATCGCGTGGGACATCGCCTGCGGGGATGGAAATGGTGGTGCGGCCAAGGTCTTGCCACAGCGCAATATCGGCAACAGTGCCAGCAAGGCCGGTGATGGAATAGGACTTAAACTTGTCCGACACGACCGCCAATTGCACCGGCTCCAGCGGCAATTCCTGGCTCCGCAAAACCGCCAAACCCATGGCAAGGCGGGTGTTATAAGCGAATTGATTGTCATCGCCCACATAAGCGCCGGACGTTGCAAAATGCACAGATGCGGCGCGTTCCATACAGGCATGATAGCGCGGCAGCCATGCCTCGCCGCCGCACAATACACTTTCGCGGATGAAGTCATCGGCGGCAAAGGGCAGCACGACGTTCAGCTGCGCGCCTGCATCCAATACCGCCTCAGCAATTAGGATGTCTGCCCCGCATGCCAGCGGGCCGTAAGCAATGCGGATGGCATTGTCTTTTACCGCTTTTGCAATGTCCAACGCCAGCA
>JALZVZ010000075.1 GCA_023299945.1 Altererythrobacter sp.
CAAAGTGATCGCGGATCACCGCCATCCATAGATTGCTGCCATCCTTGCCGCCATATTTCTTCGGTGCGGAAAAACGCCAATGGCCCGCTTTGTCTGCCCGCGCCGTGGCTTCTTTGAGCAGCGCCTCCCATGCCTCATTGGGCAGGCCTTCGCGCTCCCAATCGGTGCGCGCATCCTCGCGGCGGTGATCGAAAAACCGGTTGTTATCATCCTGCATTTGAAGCGGAGTGATCTCTGCATCGATGAAAGCATCGAGCTCATCCAAATAGGCTGCAAGGGCGGGTTCAATTGCGAAATCCATTTAGGTTTCTCCAGTCCATTTTTTTCGCGCGACGGCGAGTGCGGGGTATTTGGGCACATCAGCTTCCAGCTTGTCGAGCGCTGCTTCTCTAAGCGTTGCAAGGAAGCCTTCACTCGCCAATGATTGTCGCCCTGCAAAGATGTCTTCGACCAAAGGGCGATCGAGTGACTCGGGCAATATTGAATCATCGCGCGCGATCATGCCAAGCGCATTGCGGGCTACCGCCAATTGGAAGCGGTCATGGCCGGTCATCTGGTCTTTAATCGTCGCAAGCCATTCCGATACAGCCACGGCAATCTCGCCATTGCATGCCTCGCCCTTATCCTCACCAGGAGGCTTGGTCCTTACCGTCAGGGTGCGTTCCGCGTCAGGCGCGTCCTCCTCCAACAGCATCAGCAGGTCGAGTTCCTGCTCCGACGTGCGCCGCGAAATGACTACGCGCTCCAGCATCCGGTCCTCGCCGCTGCGCCAGAATTTCGCCATTTTTAGGCAGCCCAGCGCCCACCACACCGTGCGGTGGACCAGCCAATAGCGGAAGCGTTTGGGATCAACCTTCGCCCCGCCCGCCGCCTCGTAAGCTGCGAAATATTCCTCCAAAGACCCCAGCCCCAGCGCAGGCCGATCATAGCGCGCGAACCGCCATACAGCCATGCAGCCAAACGCCAGATCCTCGTGAGGATCACCAAAATGCGCCAGCTCCCAATCAAGCACGCCGGTTAGTCTGCCATCCTCAGCCAAGATATTGCCCAGCCGGTAATCGCCGTGATTGAGCAATGGCTCGCAAGCCTCGGGGCAATTGTCTTCCAGCCATTTGATCCCCAGCGCGATGATCGGCCGGTCACCGCCTGCCTCTTCAAATTGCGCGCGAAAATCAGCGATGGCTGCGCGGTAGTCCATGACCGGAATGCTTGCGGGCAAATCGGCGCGGGCGATGCCGTGGATGCGGGCCAAATCGCGCGCGCATTCAGCCAGCAAGCCGGATGCATTTTCCATCACTAAGATGTCTTTGGGATTGGGCGTGCCGGGCAGGCTGCGCATGATAAATCCGCTGCCAATGCCGTCTTCTGGGGTAAGCTCGCAAACCACTTCAGGCGCGGTGACACCGGCGGCACAAGCCTTGCGGATCACATCGGCCTCGACATCATGACCAAACGGCCGGTCCGCCATAAATTCAAGGCTCGGCGCGCGGCGCAGCACAAAGGCATTACCGCCGCAAACAAACCGCCAGCTTTCCATGGTCGCCCCGCCGGTGAGGCGCTTTAAGTCAGATGGCTTACCCAATCCGGCGCGCTGGCAAACATGGGCAATGCCAACCATTAGTTTATCTGCGTCGATCATGGCTTGAGCCTGTAACTATCGCCATCGGCAACGATCTTGCCCGCGCTAGGCTCAGCAAAATGCGTGCCTAACATTAAAGTGTCGCTGCCCACCATTTGCTCCAGAACCTCGCGCCGCGTTGCGCTGGAAGCGGCACGGTCGCTGTCTGCTACCGTAGCCCAATCGCTGCGCGCAATCTGGCAGGGGTGGTGAAATGCATCGCCGGTGATGAACGCCTTTGCGCCTTCGGAACTGACCTCAACACTAACATGGCCGGGCGTGTGGCCCTCGGTTGGGACGAGGCGAATGCCAGGCATAGGCTCGCACGGGGCCTCGACCAGATCAGCCAATCCAGCAGCCATAATGGGTTCCACCGATTGCTGATGCACCATGCGCTGGGTCGCCTGAAAACCGGCGTGGTAACGCTCAAATGGCTTTTCCAAAGTGGTAGGATCGACCGGCGAAGCCTCGGCTTCTTTGGACCAATATTCAAATTCCTTGCGGGCAAACAAATAGCGCGCATTGGGGAACGTTGGCCGCCATTCGCCATCCACTAGCTGCGTATTCAGCCCGACATGATCGAGGTGCAGATGCGTGCATAGCACCAAATCAACGCTGGCCGGATCAAACCCAGCGCCGCGAAATTTCTCCAGCAGACCGAATGTCTTTTGATGCCATGCAGGATCGCTGGGCAAATCCTTGTGATCGCCCACACAGGTGTCGACGACCACAATTTTATCTTCAATTTCAATGACAAAACATTGCACAAGACCAAGTATGTTGCCCTCACCGGTCACATAATGCGGGGTCAGCCACTCGATTTGCGCCAACGCATCGGGCTTTGCCTGGCTGATCAAACCGTCCATCCGCAGCGATTGTTCAACCACTGCGGTGATCCGCGCTTTACCAATCTGCCAGTTTTGCATCGCCCCTGCCAAATCAGCCCCTCTTGCGCGTTTCTTAGCCTTCTTCGATGAGTTTTTTCATCCGCTTGGCCCGTTTGGCCGGCTTGGGGTGAGTGCGCAGCAGCGCAATGCTGGGCCCACCGCCGCTGAGTTTCGCGAGTTTCTCCATTGCTGTGATGCAGCCTTGTGGATCGTAATTATTGGCCTTCATGAAATTGACCGCATACGTGTCGGAGGCGCGTTCCGCTTTTTGCGAGTGCTGCGCAGTCATCACATCGTCGAACATCTTGCCGAGTTTGGAATTAGCAATTTGGTCCACTCTACTGCTAGCTGTGCTCGCCACGCTAAGGGCGGCGTCTTTTTGCAAGGCTCCGCGCATGCGTTTTTTGCCATGCTCCAATTTTACGTGGCCGATTTCATGGCCGATTACGCAGCGCACTTCATCATCGTTAAATTCATCGAGCAAGCCCGCCATCACGCGCACCGTGCCGTCACCCATGGCAAAGGCGTTCACATCTTTGACTAGATAGGCTTTAATATCGAGGTCTAGCCCATCATAGCTATCGAGGCCCTTGGTCAATGCGGCAAGACGCTGACCGTAGGGATCGCTCATAGTGGCAATCGGGTTCTTGCTATCCATTTCAGCGGACATTTGACCAAAGAACGCGACCATTTCCTGATCGGTATAGCTTGCCGCAGCCGCGACTTTCTTTGCCGAGTCAATAACTTTACCAAGGCCGAACTGCGCTTGCACCGGTTGAGCCACAACGCCCAGCAATCCTGCACATGCAATAGCCGCGATCAAAGGATGCGCCCGCAATTTTGATTTTACCTGTTTTAAAATCGCCATCACTTGTCTCCCTTTAGATCGCGGTCATTGTGTTCATTTTGTTATCTAGCCGAGAATTCGGCCAAGACACAAACCCGCTTTTACGCAGGCACGTTTTGCTTATTGACCATGATTACTTGCGGATATGTGAATTCCAGTAGGCCTTCCTTACCATATTCTGCACCAAAGCCGGATTGCTTGTGCCCTGCAAATGGCGTGTGCGGGGTCAGCTTCAGGAATTGGTTGACCCACACTGTGCCGGTTTCCAGCTGCTCTGCGATCTCAACACCCTTGTCTTCATCCGCGGTCCAAACAGCGCCCGCAAGGCCGTAATCGGAGTTATTGGCGCGCGCGATGACTTCTTCCTCGGTGGAGAACTTCATCAATGGCATGACAGGGCCAAACTGTTCCTCGGCCACAATCCGCGCATCTTCTGGCGGATTGTCGAGGATCGTCAGCGGCACGAAATAACCTGTGCCTGATGGGTCGACATCACCGCCGGTAAGGAATTTATAGCCCTTATCCTTGGCATCTTCGATCAGCTCAACCACGCGGTCATATTGTTTTTTGTTTTGGATAGGACCAACGCCTGTGCCCTGCTCGCTGCCATCACCCACGGTCACGTTTCTGGCGACTTCTGCGATGGCCTCTGACAGCTCGTCATAGATGTCCTCGTGGATGTAAACACGCTTGGCCGCGATGCAGATTTGTCCCGCATTCATAAAGCTGGACCAGAAAAGCTGCTCAGCCACCTTCTTAGGATCCGCATCAGGCATAACAATCGAGGCGTCATTGCCGCCCAATTCCAGCGTGATGCGCTTCAGGTCGGCACTGGCGCCTTCCATGATTTTCTTACCGGTTGCGGTTGAACCGGTGAAGGTAATCTTATCGATGTCTGGGTGCGCCGTAATCATCGGCCCAATCGAATCTTCGCCCGTAATGATGTTGACCACACCAGCTGGGACAACATCAGCAATAAGCTCTGCAATGCGCAAAGTCGTCAGCGGAGTGAAAGGCGAGGGCTTCAAGATGATGGTGCAGCCTGAAAGCATGGCCGGTACAATTTTTTGGATCGCCATCGATACTGGGAAGTTCCAAGGAACAATGCCGCCGACAACCCCAACCGGAACGCGGCGAGTGCGGATAGATTCTTTTTCGTCAT
>JALZVZ010000076.1 GCA_023299945.1 Altererythrobacter sp.
CATGGCCGAGGCTCTGGCTGCGCGCGACAGGCAAGAATTAGGGCATAATGCGCCCGCACATGGGCTGTATTTCGTCGAAGCGATCTATCCAGATGAGCCAGAAGAGGACGCGAAATAATGGCAAATTGGTACAAAATTCCCCACAATTTCCGCCTTACCCAGCGTGAATTTCGAGCCAATATTGATGGCATGAACATCGTGTTTGGCGCAGTCCTAGGATTTGTCTTAGCCGGTGCGAACGACATGGCTCAGGGCGATTTTGCAGCCATGCTTTGCATCAGCGCCGCGATCGTCGTCATGATTCTCTATCTCGCCTCAAGCGAATATTTGCTTTTTAACATTCTTGCGGTCTCCGTCAGCATTGCCGGCCTACCTTATCTAGCAAAAGGCGTGTTCGATTTAGAAGAAGTCTCCCAGCTGCAACCTACACTTGCGGTTTGGGCCGTTATGGTCTTAGCCGTCTCGCTAATACCGCGCGGCAAAGTGCCCAAGGTAAGACACGAAAAAACCAACGAGAAGACCTCTCAGGAGAATGCAAAATGACCACAGGCAAACAACTTTTCACCACGCTAGATGCTGGCGGCACACTCACATTAGAAGTTGTGGAATCAACCTTTCCAGCACCAACCGGCAATCAAGTTTTGGTCAAGATGGAAGCCGCGCCGATTAACCCGTCCGACCTTGCTATCCTCGCCAGTGCAGCCGATTTTGACACGGCAGAATATTCGCCCGGCAAAGTGGTCGCGCAAATGCCAGAGCCGTTTTTGTCAGGCCAGAAAGGCCGCCACGGCCAACGCCTAGAAGCGGGCAATGAAGGCGCAGGAACAGTGGTCGCCACTGGCGATAGCGACATGGCAAAGGCTCTGATGGGCGCGCGCGTTGCTTGCGTGCCGGGCCATGCGTTCAGCCAATATGCGATTGCGGATGCGATGATGTGCTTGCCATTGGGCGATCACAGCGCAGAGGCTGGCGCGTCCAGCTTCGTCAATCCGATGACCGCACTCGCCTTTGTTGAGACTGCAAAAGCAGAAGGCCATGAAGCGATTATCCATTTGGCAGCTGCATCAAACCTTGGCCAAATGCTCAATAAAATCTGCCTCGAAGACGGCATGAAATTGGTGAATATCGTGCGCAAGCAGGAACATGTCGATCTGCTGAAAGCGGCGGGCGCGGAGCATGTCGTCAACTCAACCGATGATGATTATATGAAACAATTGCGCGCCGCGATTGATGCAACCGATGCCTATCTCGGCTTTGATCCGATTGGCGGCGGTCAAGCAGCCGACGGCGTGCTGAAAGCGATGGAGCAAGTCGCAGTTTCTAAAATGGCGGAATATTCACGCTATGGCGCCAACCAGCAAAAGAAGATGTATCAATATGGCCGCCTTGATCTTGGTCCAACGATCCTGACGCCTTCATATGGCCTGCAATGGTCAATCGCTGGCTTCTTGCTGACGCCGTTCCTCGCCTCTGCTGGCATGGAAACCGTGGTGCGGATGCGCACGCGGGTTGTGCAAAACCTCGGCACGACTTTTGCCTCGCATTACAAAGCCAAGGTCAATCTGGAAGAGATGCTTACGAAAGAAGCGATCACCGATTATCGCCAAATGAAAACCGGCGAGAAATATCTCGTTACGCCGCATTCTTGATTTGAATTAGCAAAGTTGCGGGTTGGTTGGTGCTCGGCTGCAAAGTAGCCGCTAGGCCGACTGGCCGCCCGCAGCGACGCGGCCTTTAGGCCGTGTGAGCGAGGATATCGCGCCCGCGAAGGCGGGTGCGGAAAACAAATCACCTTCTATCAAATTCCAACTGAATGCTGGCGGGGTCGGAGACCTCGCTGGCAATCAGCAATTGCAGCAATATCCGCGCCTTTTGCGGCGTGAGCGCACGCGCGGCAACAAAACGGTTGTCATCATCCTCCGGCTCACGGTCAACCAACCCCTCGTCCAAGCGGCTGGCCCGCACAATCGGTATGCCCTTTGCCGCCAGCGCGACCAATTCGGCCCGCACAGCCTTGGGCATATTGCCCTCACCCGCCCCTGCAACAACCAATCCGCGGGTCTGATCTGTGACGAGCCGCGCGACGTAATCGGGCGTCATACCGGCATGGATCAGCAGGATCGGCACATCGGGCAGGTCTGCTGCAAAACCGAATCGCGCATCCTCATCCACACGCCAAGCCGCGCCAAACCATTCCAAAGCGCTGGGCGTCACAAGCCCAACCGATTCGCGCGGAAATCCGCAAAATGCTTCGGTGCCGCGCGTCCGACTTTTGCGCACATCGCGCGCGGCATGCACGCGGTCGCTCATCACGACGAGGACACCGCGGCCGGCCGCCGCTGGATCGCAGGCCACCCGCACCGCATTGGCGAAATTGCGCAATCCGTCATAGCCAACCGCATCGGCTGGCCGCATTGCGCCGACCAGCGCCACCGGTTTATTTGTGGGCAAAGTCATATCGAGCAGAAAAGCGGTTTCCTCCGCAGTGTCCGTGCCGTGGGTGATGATCACCCCGTCAAATTCATCCGATTCGAGCGCGGCGATGGAGCGTGCATGCAATTGCGCCCAAACATCAGGCCCCATATCCTCAGAGCCAATATTTGCGACTTGTTCGCCCGTAAATCGCGCATTTAACTCCAAAGCACGCGCTCCGGATAAAAACTGCTCAATCCCAATTTGCCCAGGCGCATATTCAGCCCGAGTCGCGCTGCCCGCCATGCCAGCAATCGTACCGCCAGTGGCCAAAATCAGGAGATTTTTTGTGCTCATAATCATGCTGGTTAGGCGCGGAAAAAATTAAAAGCCATATCAGCAATTGATTTTCAAGATTTGCACGTTAGAGGATGCCCTTCCGCTGAAAAGGAGCGGGCGATTAGCTCAGTTGGTAGAGCATCTCGTTTACACCGAGAGGGTCGGCAGTTCGAGCCTGTCATCGCCCACCATTTCTTAGCCCCCATTTGATTGAGGGGCAGCGTGAGCGGGTAAGGCTCCCACTTACTCCCCCAAAGCTTCCCGAATTTGCGCGATGCCCTCTTCGCCATCCCATTCGTAGCCGCCTGCAACGCGGAAAACCTCCTCGCCTGACGCATTGTAGAGAACGGTTGTCGGCAGGCTATCTCCGCCAAAACCAAAACCCAGCACATTTTGCCGGTCCATCCATGGCTGCAAATTGGCAAATTTATATTTGGCAAAGAATGGCGCGACGGCCTCTGCTCCAGTTAAATCCTGGCTAACGGTTAGCACACGCACATCACCGGCCAGTTCTTCCGCCAAATTGTCGAGCATCGGCATCTCCACCACGCAAGGCGCGCACCATGTCGCCCATAGGTTTACCAGCACCGGCTCCCCCTTCAACGAGGCCAGATCAAGCGTGCTGCCATCGGTATGCGTCAATTGAACAGACGGCATAGCGGTGCCGGCGAATGTCCGGTCAATTTTGCCGGTCAAAAGCTTCTTGTCGGGTGACAAGACCTCCTGTTGTTGCGCGCCCGCCTCTGGCGTCCTATCGCAGGCTGCAAGAGATAAGCTCAACCCGAGCGCGACTAACGGCAAACGGAACGGCAGACGGTACGACATGGCAGACTCCAAGCCTACAGAAGGCAATAGCATGTGGGGCGGTAGGTTCGCTGAAGGGCCTAGCGCGATCATGCGCGAAATCAATGCCTCAATCCCCTTTGACAAGGCGCTGTGGCGGCAAGATATCGCTGCATCCAAAGCCCATGTCGCCATGCTGGGCGAGACCGGCATTGTCACGAAAGATGATGCGGCGACAATTTCCAATGGTCTCGATCAAATCGCGGCAGAATATCAAGCGGACGGCGTGCCTGAGGATTGGGATTTAGAAGACATCCACATGACGGTTGAGGCGCGGCTGACTGAATTGGTCGGGCCGGTCGCAGGCCGCTTGCACACAGCGCGCAGCCGCAATGACCAAGTCGCCACTGATTTCAAGCTGTGGGTGCGCGCAGAGATGGACCGGATGGACAGCGCGTTGCATCTGTTCCAGCAGGCTTTGTTGGCGCGCGCGGATGAACACGCCGCCAGCATCATGCCCGGCTTCACCCATCTGCAAACCGCGCAGCCGGTGACGCTTGGCCACCATCTGATGGCCTATTACGAAATGATCCGGCGCGACCGTTCACGCTTTGCCGATGCGCGCGTGCGCTTGAATGAAAGCCCGCTGGGCTCGGCCGCATTGGCGGGCACAGGCTTTCCGATTGACCGCAATATGACCGCGCAGGCGCTTGGGTTTGACCGGCCCACCGCCAACAGTCTTGATGCCGTTTCCGACCGCGATTTTGCGTTGGATTTCCTTATGGCCGCCAGCCAGTGCGCGCTGCATTTGTCGCGTCTGGCAGAGGAATTTGTGATCTGGGCCAGCCAGCCTTTCGGCTTTGTGCGTCTGCCCGATAGTTTGTCGACCGGCAGCTCGATCATGCCGCAAAAGAAAAATCCTGATGCGGCAGAATTGGTGCGCGGACATGCAGGCCGAGTGATTGGATGCGCCACATCGTTGATGATCACAATGAAGGGCCTGCCGCTCGCCTATTCCAAGGATATGCAGGACGATAAGCCGCCTGTGTTTGAAGCCGCTGGCCTGCTGGAGCTGAGCATTGCCGCCATGACAGGCATGATCGCCGATAGCGACTTCAACCCTGAACGTATGCGCGATGCCGCCGAGCAAGGCTTTGCCACCGCAACAGACCTTGCAGATTGGTTGGTGACGCAGGGCGATATTCCGTTCCGCGAGGCGCATCACATTACTGGCGCGGCGGTAAAGCTGGCGGAAAGCGAAGGCGTCGCTCTCGATCAATTGCAGCTTAGCGCATTGAAAGACATTGATGCCCGCATTGATGAGCGCGTTTTTGATGCCCTGTCCGTGGGCAGTTCGGTACGCGCGCGCAGTTCTTATGGCGGGACGGCGCCTGCTGAGGTAAGAGCGCGGGTAGCCGAGGCGAAAGCGCTTCTGGCTAAACCTAAACCGGCGGAGGATAAATAATGCGCATCTCTGTAAAAATCTCGCTCGCATTAGGTTGCGGCCTCGCCGTTACCGCATGCGGTCAGCGCGCCGATCTGGAACCGCTTGCAGGAGCTGCGCTGCCGCAAGCCCCCTATGGCACGACCGCTGCACCTGATGCGGCACAATTGCTCGATCTGGAAACCTTGGCCGCGCCCGAACGCAGCGTAGAATTGCGCCGACGGTCTGAGGAACGCCAAGACGATCCGTTCGATCTACCACCTGAATAACCATAAATAGTCAGAGTCTGCTTTAATGGATCATTTCGCACTCAAGAACGGCATATTGCACGCCGAGGACGTTCCCCTTCCCAGCATCGCCGATGCCGTGGGCACGCCCGTATACGTCTATTCACGCGCGACGCTGGAACGCCATGCAAAGGTCTTCCGCGAGGCATTGGAGCCGCTTGGCACAGGTGATAAAAAGCCGCTGATTGCCTTTGCAGTTAAATCCAACCCCAACCTTGCTGTGCTGAAGGTTTTGCAGCGCCAGGGATTTGGCGCAGATGTGGTATCGGGCGGCGAGCTTACTCGCGCATTGGCCGCAGGCATGGCGCCTGAAGACATCGTGTTTTCAGGCGTGGGCAAGACACGCGCTGAGCTGGAACTGGGCCTTGATAAAAACATCGGCCAATTCAATATTGAATCGACGGAAGAAGGCCGCGAGCTGGCCGAAATCGCTGCGGCACGCGGGATCGAAGCCTGCGCCGTTCTGCGGGTCAATCCCGATGTGGACGCCAAAACGCATGAGAAAATCTCCACTGGCAAAGCCGAAAACAAGTTCGGCGTACCTTTGATGCGGGCACGCGAAGTATTTGCCGAATTGGCTGAGCTCGACGGGCTGAACCTGCGCGGCATCGCCATCCATATCGGCAGCCAATTGCTCGATCTGGAGCCGCTGGAAACCGCCTTTGCCAAGGTAGGCGAATTGGTTGCTGATTTGCGCAAGGCTGGCCACAGCATCACCCACGTTGATTTGGGCGGCGGTCTTGGCGTGCCTTACAAAGCGGGCGAAAACCCGCCCTCGCCTGCCGACTATGGCGCGATGGTGGCGGCTGCGACCAAAGGCTGGGATGTGCGCCTGACGTTTGAACCCGGGCGCGTAATCGCCGGCAACGCAGGCGTTTTGCTCACCCGCGTTGTGCGCGTAAAGCGCGGAGGCAATGGTCCGCCTTTCGTCATCGTAGACGCCGCCATGAATGATCTGGCGCGCCCTGCTTTATACGGCGCATGGCATGATTTTGAGGCGGTAGAACCAACCGGCGAGCGTATGACCGCCAACATCGTTGGCCCCATTTGCGAAACCGGCGACACCTTTGCCAAAGACCGCGATTGCGACAGCGTAGCCTCTGGCGAACTGGCCGTGTTCCGCACAGCAGGCGCATATGGCGCCACGATGGCCTCCAGCTATAATTCACGCGGATTTGTTGCCGAAGTCATGGTTGATGGTGACCAGTTTGCAGTGGTTGCTGACCGGATTGCAGCCAGCGCGATTATGGATGCCGAACGCGTGCCGGATTTCCTGACCTGATGCGCCATTATGCCCAAACCGCCTAATTCAGGGCAAATCGCCAGCCTGCCGCTGTTCCATCAAGTGCGCGGGCAAAAGGTGCTGTTGCTGGGCGATGGCGAGGCGGCTGAGCCGAAGCGGCGCTTGATAGAACGCGCGGGAGCAATCGTTATCAACGAGATGAGCGAGGCGGTCGATGAAGGCGTACGCATCGCCTTTGTCGCCTATGAAGATGCAAAGGCTTGCGAGGCGGCGGCGATCAATTTGCGCTGTGCCGGGCTGCTCGTGAATGTGGTCGACCGCCCTGAACTGTGCGATTTCACTACCCCCAGCATTCTTGACCGTGACCCGCTGTTGATCGCGATCGGTACGGGCGGCGCATCGGCGGGTCTTGCCAAACATGTGCGCCTGCGGCTGGAGCGGATATTGCCGCAAACCTTGGGCAAACTGGCGAGCGCGCTGCAGAAAATCCGGCCGCAATTGCGCGCAAAATACCCCAGCGGCACCGACCGGCGGCGCGTTTTGGATGAAGCTTTGTCAGAAGGCGGCGCGCTCGACCCGCTTACCGAAAGCGCAAACAAGCGCGTGAAAGCGTGGTTCGATGGCGAAAAAGGCGGCGCGCGCAATGAAATCGCAACGGTCGATATCACCAGCGATGATCCAGAGGAATTGACCCTGCGCGCGGCACGTCTGCTGGGCACGGCGGACCGCGTTCTGCTTGATGGAGAGATAGCGGCGGATATTCTTGCACGGGCGCGGGCCGATGCGGAACGGTTCACCTTTAGTGATGCTATCCTAGCGGCAGACTATGCTGGGCAGACAGTAATTCTGCGCCGAAAATTGCCGCAGTAAAGCCGAACTAAGCCGCCAATTCCTGCGTTCTGAACTGCGCAAAATACTGCGCCATTGCATCGGCAGCCTTGTCGCTCAGCGCGATAAAAGCACGGCGTTTGTCGCTCTCATCCTCTGTGCGCTCAAACAAACCAACCTCCACCATCTGCTTGACCCAGCGCAGTGCAGTGGTTGCTGGCACGCCAGAGGCAATGCATAGTGACGTCACCGAGACAGCCTGATGTTCTGCCCGTGATGCCGTCAAATCCAGCAACATATCCCACGCCGGATCACCAAACAGCGCGCCGTCGAAAAACCGCATGCGCGCCTGGCGTTGGCGAATAACTTGGCGCACATGTTGCGGATCGGGTAGCGCAGGCTTCTCCGCCCCTGCCAAACCAGTGCCCTCATTGATGTTGGTGACAGAGGCCATGCCCTTCAGCCCTGTGCTTTGCGCCATTCCATCATCTTCCAACCGCTGCGCCAAGGCATCAACCTGCTGCGAAAGACGCAGCAAGCTCAAGCGTTCATCATCGGACATTTCGCGCAGTTTGGATGTTCTGCCAGCATTGGCAGCTCGCGCCACCGCAACCAAAGTTTCCGCCCGCGTTGGATCGATTAAAATCTGCGGATCGGTTTGGTCCAGCGATGCAAATACCCCATCAAGTTGGTCGAGAGAGCATGTCACCAGCACTTGCACTGGCAGCCTCGCCAATTCCATGTCGAGCTGCGCCAAGCGCGCCATTCCAGCGGTGCCAATATGTTCGCAATCGAGCAATAGGACATCGCCCGAAGCCTCAAACCCATCACTGGAGAGCAATTCTTCTAGCTGAATACTCTCACTGATACGGTAATCCGCACGGCGTAAAGCGTCGCCCAAGCGGCCACGTTCCGCAGCATTGTCGTGGACAATGTCCACACTGACTTGGATCGCATCGGATCCGCTATCAGCATAGGAGAAATCATTATGGCCCATAGAATCATACCCCCTCTTTACTAGGAATATGATTAGAACGTAGTAATACTAAGTCAATGACCCAGAATTATTACTTATAATATTCAGAATTTAGCGTTGAATTACTATAGTTGTACCATCTGGAATTAAGCGCCAAAGCTCCGTTATCTCTTCGTTTGTAAGAGCAATACAGCCATCAGTCCAATCCCCGCGCATACGCCCATAATTCATGCCATTGGGTTGGCCATGGATATAGATGTCGCCACCGGGCGACCGCCCCCATTGCCGCGCAAAGGCACGGTCGTTGGCATTGGGATAGGAAATGCGCAGCGAGAGATAATAAGAGCTCTGCGGGTTCCTCAGATCAATCGTGTAGCGGCCCTCTGGCGTGCGCTCATCGCCTTGAAATTGCTTATGACCCATGGGAACATCGCCGAATTGTAGGCCATAAAATGTGCGCAAGACATTACCGCGCTGGAACACGGTGAGCGTGCGATCGGATTTGTCGACCACCACATAATCACCGCGCGCCTGCTCTTCGTCAGGCACAGACCGGTAGGCATAACGTTCTGGCGCAAAAGGCACGGCCGTATTCACACCAATATTGGAGGAGTTTTCCGGCTTAGGCGCAGAACATGCCCCGAGCCCCAACATAGCGGTAAAGCCCAAGATCAGGGCGGCGATACGGGCAGAGCCCGCTGTAAGAGGACCTATTTCCATATGAAAAACGTTATCGCCCCTCCCGCTGTCCTGCAATTGGGATGATTCCCTAGTCCAATTTTGGAGCAGCCTTGCAGAGCAATTTAAACTCAATCCTCAAATGGATCGCGCACCAAAATCGTATCATCGCGCTCTGGACTGGTGGACACCAACGCCACAGGCGTTTCGATTAATTCTTGGATTCGCTGGACATATTTGACCGCATTGGCCGGCAGATCAGCCCAGCTGCGCGCGCCAGCGGTGCTTTCACTCCACCCCGGCATTTCCTCGTAGATGGGCACTACGGCGGCTTGTTCGGCCGCATGACTTGGAAGATAGTCGACGACATTGCCATTGAGGCGGTAGCCGGTGCAGATTTTGATCGTCTCAAACCCGTCGAGCACGTCGATTTTCGTCAGAGCAATGCCGGTCACGCCGCTGATCGCGCAGGATTGGCGCACGATCACCGCATCGAACCAACCTACGCGGCGCTTACGCCCCGTAACCACGCCAAACTCGTGCCCCTTTTCGCCCAATTCCTGACCGATTTCATCTTCGAGTTCTGTCGGGAAAGGCCCAGAACCAACGCGGGTTGTGTATGCCTTCACAATGCCCAAAACAAAACCGGTGGCGTTGGGTCCAAGCCCTGAACCTGATGCCGCTGTACCGCTGACCGTGTTGGAGCTGGTGACGAAGGGATAGGTGCCGTGATCCACGTCGAGCAGCACGCCCTGCGCGCCCTCAAACAATATGCGCGCGCCCGCCTTGCGCACTTTCTTCAGGCGCTTCCACACAGGTTGAGCAAACCGCAGCACGAAAGGCGCGATTTCTTTCAGTTCCGCCAGCAATGCTGCGCGGTCAACCGGCGGCTGATCAAAGCCTGCCCGCAATGCGTCATGATGCGCACAAAGCCGGTCCAATTGCGGCTCTAAGCTGTCGAGATGCGCGAGATCACACACACGGATCGCGCGGCGTCCGACTTTGTCTTCATAAGCAGGACCAATGCCGCGTCCGGTCGTACCGATTTTGCCGCTTCCAGCCGCCGCCTCGCGCAGGCCGTCTAGATCGCGGTGCACAGGCAGGATGAGCGGGCAATTGTCCGCCACAGCCAGATTATCATCGCTGATCGCAACGCCTTGGGCTTCCAGCTTTTTTACTTCATCGCGCAAAGCCCATGGATCGAGCACGACGCCATTGCCGATCATGCTCATCGTGCCAGAGACAATCCCCGATGGCAGCAGGCTGAGCTTGAAGACATTGCCATCAATCACCAGCGTATGACCGGCATTGTGGCCCCCTTGGAAGCGGACAACGGCATCGGCGCGGGATGCGAGCCAATCGACAATCTTGCCCTTGCCTTCATCGCCCCATTGAGCGCCAATTACGGTTACGTTAGCCATGCTTATACCTCATCCCCTGCCCGGGGATCCTCAAACGTCCTTCGACAGGACTCGACGTGGGGGATTTGATGGAGACAGCGCAATCATGATGGCGCTCTCAAATGTGCGTCTTCGAGTTAGCGCGCAGCCGAGCGAGTCGCAAGCCGATCAAAGCGGTTTTGGCGTATTACCCTCAAGAACATGGGTCGCGCCGAGTTTTTGTGCATCCTCGCCTTCGGCCAGTGCAGCAATTGTGCGCCAGCCGCTTTCACGCATACTCGCGGCAATCGCGCGGTCATGGCCCAATGGCAGATACAGCGTATCGCGCTTGTCTGGTTCGCTTGCGCCTGATGCCATGCGGTCAGCGTAAAGCGTAAATCCGCTCGCCGCCTCTTCGCTGCCAGCGATCTTGTAGGTTCCGCCGCGCCCAACTGCGCCCAGCACGCCTTCTGCATAGAGGGTAAAACCGAACCAGCTTTGATATTCAAAACCGTGCCGCTCTGTCGGGTCGAGCGTGATGCGCACATCATCGCTTAAAGTGGCCGCGATTTCTTCCAAGCCTGCGATCCGGCTGGCCAAGGTGCCGCCCGCATCGATTGCGCGCAGCTTGGGCAATGCGTCGTCAAAAGCGCCCGTGGCATAAAGCAGCGGCAAATACGCCTCTCCGCCCACTGCCTTCAGTCCGCCTGCATCCTTTGTATCCAGCTCGCGCCGCACAGCATCCACTTGAGCCGCGTCCAGAGGCATGGCGTGCGCTGATAAAGTATCGACCAAATCGGGAAGAGTGAAATCCACCGAAATGCCGGTAAGCCCAGCGGCCTTCAAAGCCTCCACCGCGACACAGACAATCTCGCTGGCAGCGCGTGCAGTGTCTGCGCCAATAAGCTCAGCGCCCAATTGCAAACGCTCTCGCGCGGGATCGAGTTGATCGGCGGCAATCACCGCTGTATCGCCGCAATAGGCTAGGCGCAGAGGGCGCGCAGCGCCCGCCATGCTGGTTGCGGCAATGCGCCCAATTTGCGGGGTAATATCAGATCGCAAAGCCAATGTGCGCAGGCTGGCAGGATCGGTGAAACGGAACATCCGCCGCGCTTCATTTCCTGTTTGACCTGCCCCCATCCGTCCGGCGAGCGATTTTTCAAACTCCACCAGAGGCGGACGGACCCGGTCATAGCCTTGGCCCGTGAGCACATCCAATGCGGCCCGCATGGCATGGGTGATACGCGCCGCATCAGCGGGCAATTGGTCTTGCAGACCGATGGGCAGGAGATCGTCAGGTTTGGTCATTTTGGCCTTCTTAACTGAAGATATCCCCTGCCCTATCGCACATCAAAATTCCAGCGCTTTGACCGTTTTGACGCCTTCGAGCTTTTCAGCCTCGGTGACAACTTCGGCACTGATCGCTTGATCCACGCTGAGCAGCAGCACAGCCTCGCCGCCAGCATCACGCCGCCCGAGGTTGAACGTGCCAATGTTAATGCCGTGGTTTCCAAGCATAGTCCCGATGCGGCCAATGAAGCCCGGCTTATCGTCATTGACAATATAGAGCATGTGGCCCGCCAAATCGGCCTCAATACCAATGCCGAAAATCTCAACCAGACGCGGCGCATCATTGCCGAACAAAGTGCCTGCAACGGACCGGTCGCCTTGGCTGGTGGCGACAGTAACGCGGATCAGCGTGTTATAAGCGCCATCGTGATCGTGACGCACTTCGCTGACCTTGAGGCCGCGCTCTTTTGCCAAATAAGGCGCATTGACCATATTCACCGTGTCGGAATAACGGCGCATAACGCCCGCCAGAACCGCGCCAGTGATCGGCTTGCCGTTAAGCTGAGCAGCCGCACCCTCGCGCTCAATGCTGATCTCGGTCAGATTGCCATGCGCCAGCTGGCCGACAAGGCTGCCAATTTTTTCCGCCAATGCCATGTATGGCTTCAGTTTAGGCGCTTCTTCTGCGGAGAGCGACGGCATATTCAGCGCATTGGTTACGCCGCCATTCACGAGAAAATCGGCCATTTGTTCCGCTACTTGTAGCGCAACATTGACCTGCGCCTCTGTCGTGGATGCGCCCAGATGCGGGGTGCAGATAAAGTTAGGCGCGCCGAACAAAGCGTTTTCCTTCGCAGGCTCTTCCGCAAACACATCCAATGCCGCGCCTGCAACATGCCCGCTTTCAAGGCAATCTTTCAGCGCCGCCTCATCGATCAATCCGCCGCGCGCACAATTAACAATGCGAATGCCCGGCTTGGCATTTTCAAGCCGCTCGCGGTTCAAAATATTGCGCGTTTGATCGGTCAGTGGCGTGTGCAGCGAAACAAAATCAGCGCGGCTGAGCAGCGTATCCAAATCAACCTTTTCAATGCCAAGCTCGATCGCGCGTTCTTCTGTCAAGAAAGGATCATAAGCGATCACTTTCATTTTGAGGCCCAGCGCGCGGCTGGCAACGATACCGCCAATATTGCCCGCACCAATCAGGCCAAGCGTTTTGCCCGTGACTTCGACGCCCATGAAATCTTTCTTGGGCCATTCACCGGCCTGCGTGCGGGTGTTCGCCGCAGGGATTTGGCGAGCAAGCGCCATAATCATCGCAATCGCATGCTCTGCTGTTGTGATCGAATTGCCGAACGGCGTGTTCATCACAACCACGCCCTGTCCGCTGGCGGTGGGGATATCGACATTGTCGACGCCAATGCCTGCGCGGCCAATGACTTTAAGATTGGTTGCCGCGGCCAAAACTGCCGGTGTGACAGTGGTGGAGCTGCGGATCGCAAGGCCGTGATAATCGCCAATACGCGCGATCAATTCTTCCGGTGTTTCGCCGGTGATAACATCAACATCGCAGCCGCGCTCTTCGAAAATACGCGCTGCATTGGGGTCCATTTTGTCGGAGATAAGTACTTTGGGTTTGGTCATGTGAAATTCCTTTCCGCAGCCCAGCTATCGCGCTGGCTCGGGTAAATAGGGGTAAGGCGGCGGCCCGCAATGCAAGCCGCCCACCAAAATCAGCGCTTAGGCGTTTTGAAGTTCGGATTGCACTTGAGCAAAAGCCCATTCAATCCAAGGGAGCAGACGCGCAACGTCCTCTTGCTCCACCGTACCGCCACACCAAATGCGCAATGAAGGCGGTGCATCGCGGTAGCCATTGAAGTCATAACCGACATCGCGCTCTTCGAGCATTTTGACGATCTTCTTTGGCACGGCCGCTTGATCGTCTGCTGACAGACCATCATACCATTCGCCGGTGAACTGCATGCAGACGCCGGTATTGGTGCGCTTGGCCGGATCGCTGACCATGTTTTTGAGCCAAGGCGTCGCCTCAATCCAATCGAGCACAGTCTTTGCATTGGCATCAGCGCGGGCAAACAGAGCTTTGCGTCCGCCCAGCCCTTGCGCCCATTCCAGCGCGGCGATGTAATCTTCTGTTGCCAGCAGCGACGGCGTATTGATCGTTGCGCCTTCAAAAATGCTGCGATTGATTTTGCCATTTTTCTTCAGACGGAAGAGCTTAGGCAGGGGCCATTCAGGATCATAGCTTTCGATCCGTGCCACCGCTTTGGGCGAGAGGATCAACATGCCGTGCTGCGCTTCTGAGCCCATCACTTTTTGCCAGCTAAATGTCGTCGCATCCAGCTTGGCCCAATCCATTTCTTGAGCAAAAACGGCGCTGGTCGCATCATTGATTGTGATGCCCTTGCGCCCGGCTTGCAGCCAATCGGTGTTGGGGATTTTCGCGCCAGAAGTCGTGCCATTCCATGTGAATACAACGTCATTGTCTTGCGGAATGGAATGCAAATCTGGGATCTCGCCATAATCGGCATCCAGCACTTGCAGTTCGGGCAATTTCAGCTGCTTTACCGCGTCTTGAATCCAGACATTGCCGAAGCTTTCCCATGCGGCGACGCTTGCAGGGCCTGCGCCCAGCATGGTCCACATCGCACATTCCAGCGCGCCTGTGTCCGAGGCGGGCATGATACCAACGAGGTAATCGTCAGGCACGCCCAGCATCTCTTTGGTCAGGTCGATCGCATATTTCAAACGCGATTTACCGATGGCGGAACGATGTGAGCGTCCCAGCGATTCGGTTTGTAATTTATCGAGAGACCAGCCTGGAAATTTCACGGTTGGACCGGAAGAAAATTGCGGACGGGTCGGTTTCAGGGTCGGTTCAACAGCCGCCCCAATATTTGCATTGGTCATTGTATTCTCTCCTTACAGAGAGCTCGCGCGGCGTTGGGACCGCGTGGCCCGAGGGCGTCACTAGAGATACGCGGGCTTGAGTCAAGCGCGCATAGCTATTCTGATGACCAATCCATGGTACAAATCGCGCGACGCGCAAATTTTGCCGCTCTTTTCCTCGCCAATTGCACAAAGCCACTTTAAAGCATGGCGAATTATGGATGTGTCGAAACTTCGCATTGCTCTGTTTAGCGGGAATTACAATTACCTGCGCGATGGTGCCAATCAAGCGCTGAACCGTTTGGCCGAGTATTTGCTCCGCCACGGGGCAAGCCTGCGCGTCTATTCACCCACAGTTGAACCGGCAGCGTTCGAGCCAAATGGCGATTTGATCAGCGTGCCCAGCGTTGCGATACCGGGCCGGTCTGAATATCAATTTCCCCTCGGCCTCAGCCGCGCCAATCGGGCGGATTTGGCCGCGTTTAAGCCCAATATCATTCACGCATCTTCGCCCGATGTGACAGGCCATGCCGCGCTGCGCTGGGCTCAAGATGCCGATATTCCTGTACTGGCATCGGTTCATACGCGGTTCGAAACCTATCCACGCTATTACAAAATGGGCTTTATTGAACCGGGGATCGAATGGATGCTGCGCCGCTTTTACCACCGGTGTGATGGGCTGGTTGCGCCTTCGCAAAGCATGATCGATGAGCTTCTCGAACAGGATATGCATGACGATATCGGCCTGTGGTCGCGCGGGGTCGATCGGGAGGTTTTTGACCCCAGCAAGCGCGATATGGAATGGCGCCGCGCACAAGGCCTAAAGGATGACGATGTGGCAATCATCTTCCTTGGCCGTTTGGTCATGGAAAAAGGGCTGGATGTCTTCGCCGATTCGATCATTCAATTGCGCAAATTGCAGGCTCCGCACAAGGTTTTGGTGATCGGCGACGGGCCAGCACGCGGGTGGTTTGAGAACGCCCTGCCTGGCGGGATTTTCTG
>JALZVZ010000077.1 GCA_023299945.1 Altererythrobacter sp.
GGAAACCGCTCGAAAGGCCGCGTTGGTATCATACGCTCTATATCACCCATCCCGACAATTTGACGCGCATTAGGCGGGCAATGGAATGGAAAGCAGCAAACACGCCTGACGTTTGGACTGCAACCGGCTGGAGCGGGCCTGTGCAAGAACGATATCATGACGAATTCATTCCGCATGAAGGATGGGATGAAGCGAAACCCAAACCTCCAAGCGATGCAGATTGATATTAGCCCCCTCATCTTTTACAAGGGTTTACGCGGTGTTCAGGTGCAGTTTGCAGGCGAGCCTTTACCCCTGTTTGAGACGGTAAGGCCAGATGAGGCCAAATGAGGCCAAACGACAGACGCCCCTTAGGTGACTGTTTAAACAAGGAGATAGTCAGGATGTCAGAAGAGATGAAACGCGCAAATATCCGAATGGGTCGGCGTATGGTTTTGGGTGGAATTTTTAGCACTGCGTTGCTGCTGCCTTTTGGCCAAATCGCGCAGGCGCAAATTCTTGGCAAGCTGGGTTTGGGCGACATTTTGGGCAAAGCCTCCGACAGCGCATTGGGCAAGCTTGAACAGCCAGGCGCTTACTTTAACGACAAAGATATTCGCATTGGTTTGCCGATTATTGGCAAGGCGGGCGGCGGACTGTTTGGTTCGATCCTGAGCGCTGGATCAAAGCTGGGCATTCTGGATGGTGTCACCCGCAAAATCAACGATGCAGCAGGGCTGGCGGCCGGTGAAGCCAAGCCGATTTTCCGCGATGCGATCAATGGCTTATCATTCAATGATGTGCCGGGATTGGTAAAGCAAAGCGACGGCGGAACTCGCTATTTGCGTACATCCTCCAATGATGCGTTGCAGGGCAAAATGAGCCCGCTGGTCGATAGTGCGCTGGGTGATTTGGGCGTCTATAATCAATTCGACAAACTCGCGAACAAACACTCTTTCATCCGTGCCGCTGGTCTCAACCGCGAAGGCATCAACAAATCCGTTACCGATCAAGGCTTGGACGGTATCTTCAGCTATATGGGAACGGAAGAAGAATCCTTCCGCAAGAACCCGTTGGGCGAGGCTGGCGATCTTGGTAAGGTACTGAAAGGTATCTTTTAAGCGCTAAGGTGATCCGGGCCAAAAGCGTGGGGAAGCAAGGCAGATAACGTCGCTTCCCGCACGTCTTGTGCGCCATTTTCACCCGCACCAACACACAATATAATCGGGTCTGTTCCGCCCAGCGCGGCCAGCTCATTGAGCACCTGACGGCAGCGGCCGCAGGGCGTTATGGGCGGGGTCGCGCCTTCACCCAAAGGCCCCGTAACCGCAACGCCAATTAATCCACCGCGTTTCCCCGCTGCCATGGCTTTAGACACCGCCAACGTCTCTGCGCAAAGCGTAAGTCCGTAGCTCGCATTTTCTACATTGGTTCCGGTTACGACCGTTCCATCATCAAACAGCAAAGCGGAGCCCACCGAATAGTTTGAATAGGGCGAATAGGAATGCTGTGCCGCGCCGCGAGCCGCCGCAATCAATGCATCTTTTTGTGTCTCTTCTATCATCATATTACCCTCACATTAGGGTTGCACCACAAGCCATTCGACCGGCTCTGAAGACGCCTGCGTCACCAAGGACCGCGACACGCTCCACATCAGCCATGGCCGCCCGCCATAAGCTGGCGCGATCTTATCCCGCGTAAGCCAAAGGCCGCGTTCCAATTGCGCCGATATCCGGTAGCGTTTCTCAAACCGCTCTGACACTTTTAGCATCACCGGCTTACCGGCGTGCATTTCCACCTGATTGATCAGCGTCATCAACTCACTCTCAACGGAGGCATCGCTGATCTTCTGCGCGCAATCATCGCTGGTATCGTAAAGCGCAATCGCAGGCGGCAGCAGACGGTCATCGCGCGGCACCATGGTAACAAAATTGGCCGATTGCTGGTCTGCGGGGATGCATGGATCAAAGGCATGCACCGCGCCGGATTTTAAGCCCGCATCGCGCGCTGATTTTAGGTTTGCGCTAAAGCGGCTGTCTTGCCCGCTGGCCCCGCTGGATGCGTTAAGATAGACAAATTGCGCGCCGCGTGCCCGCAATGTCGGGAAAGCGACGGCCCCTTGGTGGTCGCTGATTGCCGCGCCTTGTTCAGGGTACAAATCGCTAGAGGGGACCCAGCTGCGCATCACCCACCAGTTCCAGCTCCATGCACCGATCGCCGCCAACACAACCAGAGCCAGCAGATAGAACCACCAGCTGCGTTTTTTGCCGCGCCGGTTTTGGCCTGTTTTCGTCTTAGCGCGCGCCACTGGACTTATCCTTTAATATGCAAAACGCAGATCAGCGTGAAAAGCCGCCGCGCTGTCATAAAATCGGTTTCGACCTTGCCCTCTAACCGCTCGATTAAAAGCTCTGCGGCGCCATCATGAATACCGCGCCGCGCCATATCGATCGTCTCAATCTCTGAAGGGGTCGCTTTGCGAATCGCTTGGTAATAGCTGTCGCAGATCGCAAAGTAATCGCGAATCGGGCGGCGGAAACGCGCAAGGCCAAGCAGCAAAGTCTCCAGCGGCGCATCCAATTTATCGCCAATATCCAGCAGCAGACGCCCATCACGCACAGACAATGCAAGGTGATAGGGCCCGCATGCCCCGCGTTCCGCACTGCGCACGGGTTTAAAGCTGTTCTCCTCGATCAAATCGAAGATCGCAACGCGCCGTTCTTGCTCCACATCGGCGCTACGCCACAGAATCGTCTCATCATCGAGACCAATCTTGGCGATCCGGTGATCGGATTTGGCAAAAGCGCCAGAGGAGGGTGAAGTATCAGCCATCGCTTATCCCCAATCGCAGATGCACGCCCCCTGTTTCAAGCGCTCATTGAGCGCAAGGCCAATTCATCCACGCTATCCACAAGCATGTGCGATAAATATACCGCTTTGCAACCCTTGCGGTCTGGGCCCTCAAGGTCTCAATAGGCTCCATGTCCGATACCGATATGATGATCCGTGATAATGCGCCAATGGGTGCGCCCTCTTCCTTGCCCGTTCCAACCGGTTCTGGTGAAACGCAGGCGCGCGCTTTACCATCGAACATTGAGGCAGAGGCCGCGTTTCTGGGCGCGGTTCTGATCGACAACCGCGTGATTGAGGAATTGCGCACGCCTTTGCGCCCCGATCACTTCTTCGAAGCTTTGCATGAGCGTATTTACGAACGCATCCTCACATTGGTGGAGCGTAATGCCACCGCTAGCCCTGTCACGCTGAAGCCTTATTTCGAGGCGGATGAGGCCTTGGCGCAATTGGGCGGCACGACCTATTTGGCGAGGCTGACCGCTGACGGGCAAGGTTTGTTGGCAGCAAGCCAGTTGGCATCGCAAATCTATGATCTGGCGCTTTTGCGCGAGCTGGTCAGCGTTGGCCGCGGTCTGGTCGAAGGCGCGCTCGACACTTCCGAAGATGTAGCGCCGATGGAAAAAATCGCTCAGGCAGAGGCCGATTTGTTCCGCGTTGCCGAAGGCGCGAGCACCGGCAGCGATGCGGTTGATTTTAAGGATGCGGCGCTGGCCGCGATTAAAATGGCCGAAGCAGCGATGCAATCGGGCGGCGGTTTGTCGGGCAAGACATCGGGCCTTGCCTCGATTGATGACAAAACATCCGGCCTGCATGAAAGCGATCTGATCATTTTGGCGGGCCGCCCTGGTATGGGCAAAACCTCGCTCGCCACCAATATTGCGTTTAATTGCGCGGAAGAACATTTGCGCTTTCAAGCCGATGGCGGCGATTATAATTACGGCGGGCCTACCGTCTTTTTCAGCCTAGAGATGAGCGCCGACCAGCTTGCCACGCGTATTCTGGCCGAGCAGGCAGAGATCAGTTCGGAAAATTTGCGCAGCGGTAAATTGACCCGAGAGGAGTTCCAAAAACTCTCCTTCGCCAGCCAACGTTTGGCCGAATTGCCCCTGTTTATCGATGATACGCCGGCGCTAACAATCTCTGCACTTCGCACGCGCGCAAGGCGGCTAAAACGGCGGCATGACATTGGCCTGATTGTGGTCGATTACCTCCAGCTTTTGCAAGGGTCCGGCCGCGCCAATGATAACCGCGTGAATGAAATCTCTGAAATTAGCCGAGGGCTCAAAACGCTGGCGAAAGAACTATCCGTCCCCGTGATCGCGCTCTCGCAGTTGAGCCGTGCGGTGGAGCAGCGTGATGACAAAAAACCCATGCTGTCCGATTTGCGCGAATCCGGTTCGATTGAGCAGGATGCGGATATGGTCTGGTTCATTTTCCGCGCGGATTATTATCACGAAGCGATCCGCCCAGAAATGCCAAATGAAAACAGCGGCGCGGATACGACTGAGAAATACCGCGCTTGGGAAGAGAAATATCTCGAGCTCAAAAACCGTGCCACTTTGATCGTGGCCAAGCAGCGCCATGGCTCAACCGGCAATGTGCCGCTGCACTTCCAGCCGGAGTTCACCAAATTCACTTCGCCCAATCGCAAGGATTATTCCGATTACGGTTATGAATAGCGCCGTGAGCGCGCAATTCTTGACGCGTTGATTTTCTTGACTCTGGCGCGCGGCCCACCTATTTGCCGCGCTTCATTTAAATCCTTTTGCTGACTGGAGTGCCCTATGGCGCGCGTTACCGTCGAAGATTGTGTCGACAAGATCCCAAACCGTTTTGACCTTGTCCTGCTCGCCGCACAGCGTGCACGTGAAATTTCAGGTGGCAGTGAACCTACGATCGAGCGCGACCGGGATAAGAACCCAGTTGTGGCCTTGCGTGAAATTGCAGAGCAAACGGTTAAGCCGAAAGAGCTCAACGAGAGCGTGATCACCGGCCTTCAGAAAATTCTTCCCGATGATGAAGATGAAGAAGATGAAATCGGTTCTTTGAGCCAGTCGGCAGAAGCCTTGCGGATTACCGCTAGCGCCCCGACCCGCTCAACATCGATCGGTGCGGAGTATGACGGCAGCTAAACTGCGCCGCTTACGCTAGATACAAAAAGGCCGCTCTTAATTGCTAAGGGCGGCCTTTTTTGTGGGCGCCCTCATAACCGCCTTTGCCTTGCCAGCGCTGCGTCCTATTATTGGCTAAGGAGGCGGTTTGATGAATGACATTGCAGATGGTCTGGGCAGTGCGATCGAAGGGGGCCTGACCGCGCGCGCAGTGGAACCGAATGCTGGCGTGAAAGATGCCCTGGACGACAAATTGGCCGGGCGCACAGGCGCCTGCCTCAATTGCGGAACCACTCTGACAGGCCCGCATTGCCATGATTGCGGGCAAAAAGCAGACGTCCACCGCAGCCTGAAAGCCATATTTCACGATATCGTCCACGGCGTCTTGCACCTCGACGGCAAACTCTGGCGCACATTGCCGCTGCTTGCATGGAAGCCGGGCGAGCTGACCCGCCGTTACATCGATGGCGAGCGCGCCAAATTCGTCTCGCCCATGGCAATGTTCTTGTTCAGCGTGTTCATGATGTTTGCCACGTTCCAAATCATTGGCTTAAGTACACCGGCCAACCTTTCCGAAGGTGCCAGCCTTAATGCGTCACTCGATGAGGCACAGACACAGGCTGCGCAAGACCACGCCGCCGCGCAGGCCGCACTCAACGGCTTGCCAGCAGGATCACCCGAGCGGGCAGCGGCTGAAGAAGCATTGGCGGAAGCGAAGATACAGGCAGGTGCCATCGCCAATGCGGATGATATCGCCAACGGAGAGGTAAGCC
>JALZVZ010000078.1 GCA_023299945.1 Altererythrobacter sp.
ACTGCCGAATTGATCGATGATTTCGACATGGATGTCGCCAAAGCGATCATGATCCAATTCCTTGATGAAGAAAAGCCGCGCAAGCTGATGGTCGATTATCAAGCATTTGGCTGGCTTCGAGCTAGGAATTCTGGCGGACAGAGACCTTCTCACGCTCACGCTTGAGGCGGCTTAGCATTTGGACCGCTACGCGATTGTCGGCGCGCCCAATTGGCTGCAAGGCTATGTCAAAACAATGGACACATTGCTGCAGCCAGAATTGCGCGCCTTTGATGCAGATGAACGCGAACAAGCGCTTGAATGGCTCAAATCAGACTAACGTTTTTTCGGCTCAAACTCGATGTGTAATTCCTTCAGCGATCGCAGCAGGAAATGCGGGTGGTATGAAAAATCATTCTTGCCATCTGCAAACCACATATCCTCGAACCGGTCCGTGACAGCGGTAAAGCCCCATGCCAATTCGCGGCGGGCCAATGGGGCACCAAGACAGTGATGCACGCCTGAACCAAAGCCCAAATGGCTGCCCGCCTTGGGCCGCTCCAGATCAATTTTTTCAGGGCATTCAAACGCGCGTTCATCGCGGTTGGCGGCGGCATAGCGCACATTGATGACAGAGCCTGCGGGGATGGTTTCGCCCGCCAACTCCTCATCCGCATGGGTGAAGCGCATTAGCGATTGCACCGGGCTTTCCAGCCGCACGACTTCCTCGACAAAGGTCTTCATATATTTGGCCGGATCAGACTTAAGCTGGCGCCAAACATCCTTATTTTCGATCAGCAATTTCATGCCAGCGGCCAGCGCATTGGTGGTCGTTTCTGAGCCGCCCACAAATGTATCGGCCATCATTTCAGCATGCAGTTCATTGTCGTTCAGCGGGCGGCCCCACTCCTCAATCACCGTGTTGACCAGCACGCTAATCAGGCTGTCATCGGGGTTATCGCGCAGGCGTTCAAATATGGGCTGGAAGTAATGCTGGGCTTCAACCTCGCGGTCGATCATTTCCATGTGGCGATCTTCGGGCAGCATCATCGAAATCCGGTGGAAGAAGGCATCGGTCCAGCCCTTAATCTTCCACATATCTTTGCGCGGTGCGCCCATTTGCTCGCCAATGATGAACAGAGGCAAGGGGATGCAAAACTGCTTCACCCAATCGCAGTGGCCATCATCTGCAAACCCGTCGATCAGCTCGTAAGCAAGGCTTTCCACCTTGGGGTCGATTTCCTTGATTTTCGATGGCTTGAACGCTTGATTGAACATAGCGCGCATCTGCTTGTGATTGGGGTCATCGCGCGCCGCAAGAGCAGGGGCAGGCACCCAGCCTTTGTCTTCAAAACGCTCGGCGATTTTTCTGCCGCGCTCGACATCTGCGGGCGAATTGCGCACATCGGCATTCATCGCTGTGCTGCGGAAACGCATTGGGTCCATCAACACCTCGCGCACATCATCATAACGTGTGACGACATAGATTTGCGTGCCCGTAATATTGTGGACAGGGGCCTCATCGCGCAGTGTCTTATAGGCATCGTAGGGGCATTGCTGAAGCGCGGGATCGAACAGGTCTATATTCGGTTTTTCGGCTTTCATAGCCATGTCAGCGCACCTCGATCTTGTCTTGGCCCCATGGCGCGACCCTATCCAATGTCTGGAAGGCTTCGGGCAATTCCTCGACCATGTTGAAGGTGGCGGCCAGCCTGCCAAATCCAACGAAGAATGCGACTGTCATGCCAAGCTCAACAATCTCAGCCTCGGTGAAATGCTTGCGCAGTCCGGCATAAACCGCATCATCCACGGCCAAATGATCGCTCGCCATTAGCTCGCCAAAATGTACCGCGGCTTTCTCTGCATCTGACAGATTTTCCGCCTCCTGCGGCTGTTCAAGCGAGCAGACCAAACCTTCGTCCAGCCCGTCTGCCACCGCGTCGGAATAACGGATCGCCATACAGCTGCGACATTGGTTGAAGAATGCCACGCGCAGCCGTACCAATTCCACCAACCGGTCAGGCAAAGTGCGCTTTGTTTTCAGCGCGCCGCCAAATTGCATCAGGCCCAGCGCCAGATCAGGGCAATGGGCAAAATACCGTGTCAGGCCTTGCTCCAAATCGGACATAGCCTCGGGCTGCAAGGCTCCGCGCAAACGCTCGTCCCATTGTTCTGGCGGCAATTTCTCAATTCGGCTCACGGCGCATCCTCTCCAAATGGCTTATGGCTAAGATGTCCGTTGTCGCGCGATAAAGGTGCAGCGCCAATTGGCGAAAAAGGGGAGAGAGCTATGGATCCGGCATTGCAAGAACTGCTCGACAAGAAGGCAATTGAGGATGTGGTCGCGCGCTATGCCCGCACGCTCGACTGGCTCGATGATGCAGGGCAAGCCAGCTGCTATTGGCCTGATGCAGATATCGACTACGGCTTTTTCAAAGGAAAGGCGGAGGATTTCCTGCCCATCGTTATGCAGACAGAGCGCAATTCCTTGCGCCGTTGGCATATGCTTTCAGGCTTGATCATTGCGTTTCAGTCTGAGGCTCGGGCGAGCAGCGAGTGCTTAGGCATTTTCGCAGGGGCAAACCCGCAAGACGATGGCACTTTGGCGGGCAATTTATACGGCGGGCGTTATGTCGATGAATGGGAAAAGCGTGATGATGAATGGCGCATATCTTCGCGGCTCTATTTACTCGATTGGCAGTCTGATTTGACCGATCAACCCGGGTTTGAACCCAATCCCGAATTCCCGCTGCCCACGGCCAAAATTACGCGAAGCAATCACCCGCTTTACCGCAAGCTATAGGGTTCATTTCTTGCTGTTTTGCAAAGCGGCGATGCGTTCCTGCATATCAGGGCCGCGCCCTTCGCCATCCATCCATTCGCGTACCAATGCGCCATCGGCTGGCTGGCTATCCGCCTTGTCGAGCAAGCGTTTATTGGCGGCGTGGCTGAAATGACTTTGCGCCGATATTTGTTCTGCTAAGCGCGCGATTTCAGCATCGAAACCGTCTTGCGGCACGCTGTATTCCGCGAGGCCAATCCGCACAGCCTCGTCTGCGCCAAACATATCGGCGGTGAACATCAGGCGTTTCGCAGTCGCGATCCCAACGCGGCGGGGCAGGCGCACACTCATTCCCCACACCGGGGTAAGGGCAAATTTGGCGTGGGTGTCGCCGAAACGCGCGCTGTCTGATGCGATGATGAAATCGGCGGCCAGCGCCACTTCCAATGCGCCGGTATAGCAATGGCCATGCACCGCAGCGATCACAGGAATGGGGAGCTTCTCTAGCATTCGCAGCGTTTCAGAATGCCAGCCCTTTGATGGCGAGGCCTCGCCTGTCGCAATCCCGCCCAGATCATGACCTGCGGAAAAGCACTTGCCCGCACCGCGCAAAACAACGCAGCCAATGCCGGATGTCTGGGCCAGGTCTTCGATCTGGCTTCGCAATTGGGCGAACATCTCAACATCGAGCGAATTGAGTTTATCGGGCCGGTTGAGCGTCAATTGCACCCATCCGTCAAAATCTTCGCGCAGGATTTTGGTTGTCATTTTTGGCCCTCTTCCTCGGATGGCGGGTCCATATAGTCGCGGTAGTAAGTCAGCTGGCCGCCAGATACTTTGTAAATGCCTACGCCGGTGCGCGGTGCGGCGCCATCTGCATACATGGTCCACCGCGCCCAGACGGCATGATCGTCGCCGCAAATCTCATCGACAGTGAAGTGTATTTTGCGTGTCGACATTTCGCCGACCATTGTAGTCATAAAACCGAGGATCGCATCGCGGCCTTCATAGCGTCCCCATATTGGATCTTCGAGCAAGGCATCGTCTGAAAACAAGGGCGCAAGCTTGGTATAATCGCCTGCATCTTGAACGCGCCAAAATTCCTCGATCACGCGCTGAGCTTCACCTTTGTTCGCATTGGCCATTGTCTTTCTCCTCTATTCCAATTCGCGGATGACATCGCTGCCGTCCCAGTCTTCTGCTGCATCGCGAACCATGGCGTAAAAGCCGCGCAGGCTTTCACCCCCTTCATACAGTTCAATCATATGGCCGAGCGTTGCCGAGGCATCGACAAAGGCGAAATCGGTTCCGAAGCCGGTCGTTGAAAGCTGCGCGAGCGGCATGCCGCCGGCTTCAAATTCCGCAATCGCTACTGGCAGATCTTCCACCCAAACGGCTGTATGATGCAGGCCGTACCGCCCTGAGCCGGCCGGATAGAGATCATGGCAGGCGCTGGGTGCGTCATTATGCTGCTGGACGAATTCGACCATCACATCGCCCCATTGCCCATACGCACTGGAGTGATCGAAGGGGCGCTTGATCCCGCGATGGACACTGGCGGTTATCGGGATATGCCGCATGACAAAAAACGGCCCTGAACCAAAGCGCGCCGAATGCGCCGCCGCCGCCGCATCCACATCGGGCACAAAATAGGCCAGCTGGCGGATAGGTAGATGTGTCATATCCAGCGGATCAGGATTTGGACATCGCCCCGTCTGCGCTCCAAATTCCAGCACCGCGTGTGGCGATAAACAGGAAGATAAAGCAATATAGCGCAATCAATTCGCCGCCATTGTTGATGGGATAAAAATCACCGAGCCCATGAACCAGCCAATAACCAACCGCTGACATGCCGCTGGCGATAAAGGCGGCGGGCCGCGTGAACAGGCCGATCGCGATCATAAGCCCACCGACAATTTCGATGCCCCCAGCAGCCATCGACATGGCGCTCAGATCATAAGTGAATTCGGCCGGAAAGTTGAAGAATTTCTGTGTGCCATGCTGGATAAACAAAAGACCGCTCATGATCCGCAAAATGGCATAGGCTGGCTCTTGGATTTGATCGAGAAATCGCATTGTATTTCCTCCCCTTTGTGTGACCCTTAATTAACCGCTTTATCTTTACCCGCCCAATAGGGTGCGCGCAATTCGCGGCGTAGGATTTTGCCAGATGGGTTGCGCGGTAAGGCTTCAATAAAGTCGATGCTCTTGGGGCATTTATAGCCTGCAATGTGTGTCCGCGCATGGGCGATGATATCGGCCTCGCTTAAGTTTGCGCCATCCTTGACGACGACGCAGGCTTTCACCGCCTCACCCCATTTTTCGTCTGGCACGCCAATCACCGCGACATCGGCGACTTGCGGATGAGCATAAAGCGCATTTTCAACCTCGGCTGGATAGACATTTTCGCCGCCCGAAATGATCATATCTTTCACCCGGTCGCGAATGAAGAGATAGCCATCCTCGTCGAGATATCCGGCATCGCCTGTGCGCAGCCAGCCGTCTCCGTCAATCGTTTCAGCCGTTGCCTCATTGAGCCGCCAATAACCCTTCATATTTTTGACTGAGCGGGTTGCAATCTCGCCAATCGTGCCCGCAGGCAGGCTTGCGCCATCCTCGCCTATTACTTTCAGCTCAATGCCAGACAATGCCGTGCCGACAGAACGCATTCGCTCGCTGCCCTCTGGCACATGGTCAGCCGGATCAAGCGCGGTAATTGTGCCGGAAGTTTCCGTCATGCCGTACATTTGGATGAAGCCGCAGCCCAGCACTTCCATCGCCTCTTTCATCAGCTCCAACGGAATGGGAGAGGCGCCATAGGTGATGTATTTGAGATTGGAAAAATCGATCTCTTTCACATTCGGCTGATTGAGCAGGATTTGGATCGCGGCAGGCACGAGGAACAATTTGGAGATGGGATATTCCTCCATCAATTCCAGCGCACGGGTTGGGTCATATTCGGGCAGAACAATCGAATTGGTGCCCGAAACGATATTGGCGATGCCATTGCCCGAGCCTGAAATATGGAAGCACGGCATGGCCACCAGGCTGACATCATTGGCAACCGGCTGCTGCCATTCGCGCAGCTCAATATCGGGCGTGTTTCCGCCCGATGTGCGCGCCGACAGGATCGACAAATGCGTCATCACTGCGCCCTTTGGCCGGCCAGTCGTGCCAGAGGTATAGAGCTGCAAAAACTCATCATCGCGGGTGAGGGGTAGCGCAGGGTCGACCGGCTCATGCCCATCGCGCCAGCTACGGTAATCGGCAATCACGCCGTCGCCTTCGGTCAGCGCCTCATCCATCCCAATCACAGTTTTTATACGCGGACATTTGTCGCGGATCTTGCTGAGCACTTCGCCAAACCCTTCAGCGACAATCACGGTTTCCGCTTCGCAATTGTCGAGGATATAGGCCACTTCTGGCGGGGCGAGCCGCCAATTTACAGGCGTCATCACTGCGCCGATTTTGGACGCGCCCACGAAGGCTTCAAAATACAAATGATGGTTCTTACCAAGGTAGGCGATGCGGTCGCCCTTGGTCACGCCCAATGCGGCCAGTGCTTGGGCGGCGCGGTTGCTGCCTGCGTCAAACTCAGCGAAATTCATCACTTCATCGCCGAACATAAAGGCGGTGTTGCCTTTGCAAACCTCGTCGCGGGCGCGCAGGCGGACGATATCTCCAACCGTTTCGGCGCTGGCAATTTGTGCTTCGAGATCAACCATTGTGTGCGCTATTCCTTATCATGCAAATATATCACTCTTGTCGGTTTAGGCAGCAGCGCAAAAGCGGCCATTGGCATAATGGCTAGCGTATTGGACTTCAGGAGAGGTAAGCACGATGGTTGATTACATATCAGAAGAGGGTTTTGAAGCAGCGGATTTCACGCCGGGCTTTCTTGTGGCTAGCGGTCCGTATTGGCTGAAACCCATCGAAGGGCGCTCATTGGTCGGCCTGCGCATCGCAGATCAGCATCGCAACTACCTTGAGGCAGCGCATGGCGGTGTGCTCGCGACTTTGGCGGATGTGGCACTGTCCTATCAGCCCTATGCCAGCGAAGACCCGCCTGTGCCCGTCGTCACCAGCTCAATGACGGTAAATTATCTCAGCCCGGCGCTGATCGGTCATTGGGTTGTTGCCGATGCGCAGATCGACAGGATTGGCGGGCGCACAGCCCATGTCTCTGGCAAGATTTACGACGGCGAAACAATTCTTGCGACAATGACCGGCGTGTTTACGCTGATGCGGCCCAAGAAGGCATAGCTTTCATTTAGTTGCCGCGCCATCTCGCAGCCGCCGCGGTGGAGGGGTCTGTATCATCATGCCGGCCGCAGGATTCTTCGCCCAATTCGCTCATATCGGTGCCTTCGACTAAGCGGAACTCGCGCCAATCATAAATGCCGGTGCGCTTGGCTATTTTCCATTCGGCCCCATTAGAATTGGCGCGTTTCTCGAAAACATCGATGTATCGTCCAGCGATCACAGCTGAGTAAATTGTGTCTTTTGGCGGGAAGATTTCCGGCAAAGGATGGCCAGGCGGTATCGTGTGCATGGCGGTCATATAGGTTTCAGTGTGGCAAGTGTCGCCATCGAAACTGAACATGATTTGCCCAAGCTGATGCTGGGTGGCGAGACAGGGGTCGATCACAGCGCGGGCTTGATCGACGAAGCTTTTCCAATCTCCGACAAGCGTCCCAAATGCAAACTCGGCATCATCGTGGAAGAGATTGCCCATAATATCCCACCGCCGCCTGTCGATCGCATGGGCATATGCAGTGATAACATCGCGAATGGCCTCGCGGTCTTCCAGCCTCATATTCATGCCTCTAACTCCGCTTCCAAATCTACGATGACTTTGCCGATATTGCCGCCAGTAAACAGCTTTTCATAGGCCGTCAGCGTGTTTTCCAAGCCGTGCGTCACATCATAAGGCATGGTCAGCTGCCCTGCATCTACCCATGATTTGAGGCGCGCGGTAAGGCGTTCGCCTTGATCCATAAAGTCAGGCGAAAAGAACCCTTCGATACGCAAGCGCCGCATCAAAACCTGATCAAATTCGCGAGGGGCTGTGCGCTCTCCGTGGTAATCGGAAACCAGCCCGCAAACGGCCACACGGCCATAATGGTTCATGCGGGTGAGGACATGGTCGAGGATTTCTCCGCCGACATTGTCGAAATACACATCGAATGGTCCAGCTGCGTCCAATTGCGCCGCAAAGTCACCCGCCTTGTAATCCACTGCTGCATCTGCGCCGACCTCTTGCGTCAGGAACCGGCATTTCTCCGCCCCGCCTGCAATGCCGACCGTGCGGCAGCCAAGCAATTTGGCGACTTGGATCGCAAGAATTCCGGTTGCGCCTGCTGCTGCGGACACCAAAACAGTCTCACCAGCTTTTGCTGCGCCTGTTTCTTCTATGCCCCACAGCGCCGTCCAGCCATTCATGCCGAGCGGGCCAAACCATGCCCGCTTATCGGCAACGCTTGGATCCAGTTTCACCGCGCCGGTCATAATCGGATCGACCTGAGAATAATCACCCCAAGCACCAAATGCGCGGACCCATTCGCCCACCGCAAAACCAGGATGCTTACTTTCGGTAATCTCGCCCACGACCAGCCCGCTCATCGGAATGCCGAGATCGAGCGGGGGTTGATAGCCATCTGTCCGGTCGCTCAGCCACATGCGCGTGCCGGCATCCATAGAAATCATGGAGTTGCGAATGGTGATGTGCCCATCTGGCGTCTCGCCAAGCGGTGCTTCTTGCAAGCTTAAAGCGTCGGCAAAACCATTGCCTTGCGGGCGGGCATCAATGCGCCAAAATCTGTTTTTCATGACGCCCATAATTCGCATCAGATGCGCCTCGCGCAACAGACCATTTCGCTAGGATTTATTGAAACGGCTATCAAAAGCGCGCTATCAAAATGGGGCGGGGCATGGCGCGCGCGTTTAGCCTAGCTTCCGCTCTGGAAGAATTTGAAGAGGGAAACGACACACATGGCACTTATCACTATAATCGGCGCATCAGGCCGCCAAGGTATGGCGCAAGTCGGGCAAGCATTGAAAGCGGGCTATGATGTTCGCGCGATTTCGCGGCAGAAAGATCCCTTTGCTGGCGCACCGATTGAAGGCGTTGAAAATATCGAAGTGCGGCCAATGGATCTCTATGACCCCGCCTCTTACAAAGACGCGCTGGAGGGCAGCGATTACATTTTTTATACGCACCCTCTGCAAGCGCGCGCTGACCGCGCGACGTTAATCGGCGATTTGGGCACGGCTGCCGCTGAATTGGGCGTCAAACGTTTAGTATGGAACACCTCCAGCTGGATCCCGGACAAGCCAGGCGATGCTCACACTTATGCGGGCAACACCGCTGGGATCAATGCGCTTTGGCGCTCAGGCTGCCCCGGCACCGTGTTTGGCAGCGTATTGTTCATGGACAACTTGCTGACCAATTGGGCACGGCCCTTTATCATGAACGAGGACCGCTATGTGTACCCGCATGGCCCGCATTTGGAATGCAATTGGATCAGTCTGGATGATGTTGCGAAGTTCATGATCGCCAGTCTCGACCGGCCCGATATGGAAGGGGCGTGGCTCAACATTGGCGGGCCCAAGCGAATGCAAGGCTCAGAAGTGGCGAAAATACTGGGCAAGACCCTGGGCAAGGATATCAAATATGATCCGTGCACTCCGGCAGAGTTCGGTGACTTGCTGGTGAAAGCTGGCGGTGACGATATTCCCGAGGAAGCCCGCGCACAAATGTCGGCTGGGATCGCCGCTTTTTATGAATATAATAACACTGCTCCAACCAAGCCGTTCGAGGTGGATATGGAGCATGTGATGGAGCGTTTTCCAGAGCTTGAGGGCAAGCTACAGGACATGGAAGAGTGGGCTGCTGATCAGGAATGGGGCGAAAGCAATTTCCGCCCTGCATTTGGCTAAGTCGCGCTCTTGGATAGGATGGGCTTATGCAAAGGCGTGTAGAGGGCAAAGTGGCGCTGGTAACAGGCGGGGCTTCGCGCCCCGGCCTGGGCGCTGCGATTGCAGAGCGATTGGCGGAAGAGGGCGCTCGCGTCATCCTTTCGGACATTGATCTAAAGGGCGCAGAGGCCACCGCTGCGCTTATTCGAGCCAAGAATTTGGATGCAGTCGCCGTCACCCAAGATGTATCCTCGCAAGAGGATTGGGACCGCGTGGTAGCCGATATTCTGGAAAGCCACGGCGCGCTTGATATTATGGTCAATAATGCCGGTATTCTTGATGTTGCTCAAATTGATGATCCCAGCGCAGTGGAGGGTTTGCGGCGGCAATATGCCGTCAACATCGAAGGCGTGTTCATGGGCACTCAGGCGGCTGTGCGCGTGATGAGGGCAGCTGGTAACGGCGGCTCCATTATCAATCTGTCATCGGTTGCCGGTAAGGTCGGTTTTCGCGGCAGCGCATCCTATGCCGCCACCAAGGGCGCGGTGAAATTGATGAGCAAATCGGTGGCCTTGGAAACAGCGCAGGAAGGCATTCGCGTCAACACTGTGCATCCGGGCATCATCCGCACCAATATGGCGGCCGCTGGCATTGCGGATAATGCGGGCAATTATGAAGCGATTGAGGCCGGCATTCCGGTGGGCCGATTGGGTGAGCCAGAAGATATTGCCAACGGCGTGCTGTTCCTTGCCTCGGATGAGGCCAAATATGTCACCGGTTCAGAACTGGTCATCGATGGTGGTTATACAGCGCAATAAGTTTGGAGGGCATATGACGGATCTGCGTAGTCAGAATATCGCCGTCGCGGAGAGCTTTTACCGCGCTTTGGAGGTGGGTGATTTTGATGCCTTGGCCGCATTGCACAGCGATGATGTCGCGTTCAATCTGCTTGGCTCAACGCCGGTGTCTGGCCGGTGGGAGAGCAAGGCGACATGTTTTGGCCCACTAGTGGCAGATAAGGTTGTCGGCAAATTGAAGCCTGAAACCATCCAGTTCTCGCGCAAATGGAAGATTATGTGCGCGGATGAAAACCGCGTCGTTGGTCTTATGTATGGAGGCGGCATGGGCAATAATGGCCATGAATACCTGCAAACCTATTGCCAGATCATGACCATTAAGGACGGCCAAATCACAGAGCTGCACGAGCTATTTGACACAGCTTTAGTAGAGCTTGTGCTAAACGATAACCCGACGGTAAACGGCACAACACACGTCACCCAACCATTTGATTTTTAGGTTTATTCCGCCGCTTCGGCTTGGCTTGGCGCAAACATATCGACCAAATCAGCGTCAGAGGCATTGATCAGCTTGTCGACCCAGCCATGGAACACTTGCCCGCCGCCTTCATTGCGGCCGAACAAAACCTCCTTCATCATACCGGATTGCAAAGCCTCATGCTGGCGCTTGCCGGTTGCGTAATCTTCGTCTCGCACGACGATTTCTAGGAAGTCGAACTGCTCATGCGCAGATTTCACATCGGCCTCGGTTTCAGGCTGATTTTCCATCACGTAAAATTGCGTGGTGAAGCTCTCTCCAACATTTGCGCCAGGAAATAGCTGGCTGATTAATGCACCGCGCTGTCCGCCACCATAAAAACTGGCGATCGAAATATGCGGAAAGATGGTCCAAACGCCCTGTGTGAGCGAATCGTCGGGCAGATCATCATCGCTCATCTTTGACAGATCGAGCATTTCATCACTGCCGGTTTTCTGCGCAAACTTTGATGGCGCAGACAGGCGTTGATGCGGGCCCCAAGCGAAGTAGTTCGCGCGGTTGAAGAAGTCTGCTCCGAATGTGTCCTTGTGAAGCACCGGCAGATGATAAAAATCGAGATAGCCATCATAGGCTGTCTTCCAATTGGGGCCAGCAAGCGTGCGCTGAGCAAACAAAGTCCAATCCTTGAGCCCAAAAGCATCCAGCAGCGCGTCATAATTGCACAGATAATCAGGGATCGACAGCTTGCTGTTTGGGTCGAGCGTCGCCCAGATCAGACCAGCGCTTTCATAGACAGGAAAACGGGTCAGGCAATGCTGGCTTTTATCGATGGAACCAAAGTCCTGCGGGCTGGACACGCCGATCAAATCGCCATCCTGCTTAAAGGTCCAACCGTGATAGCCGCAGGTAAAGCGCGCGGCATTGCCGGTGCCGCTGACAATCGGATTGCCGCGGTGCGAACACATGTTGAGGAAAGCGATGACTTCGCCGGTCTTTTGCCGGGACAAGAAAACGGGCACGCCGCAAATATCCATCGCTTTGAAATCGCCGGGATTGGGCAATTCGCATGATGGCGCCACCATCAATGGCAGGCGTTTGAAGATTTTGTTCTTCTCATCCTCAAACAGGGCGGCATCGGTATAGGCGCTGGCGGGCACGGAGACGACTTCATCAGCCAGCTCCATCGTGTCGGCCTCGCCATGGGCGATGAGCGAGCGGGTCATTTCGATCAGTTTTTGGCGGGACATCGTCGGAATCCTCAATCAGCGTGAATTTGGCTGTACAATCAAACTTTCAAGCGCAGTTTTCAATTGGCTCTTTTGGTTAGGGCTCAAAAATAAGCAAAGAAAAGGGCGGCCCCGCTAAGAGCCGCCCCATTCGTATCTCAAGATGTCGCTGTTTAGAACTTGAAGCTGACTTCGCCAAAGACTTGGCGTCCGCGGTTTTGAGTGAGTACCTGGTCATCACCGCCAACGGGCAAGAACGGGCGGCCACCTGATGTGTTGATCCAAATCTCGTCGGCCAGATTGGTGCCTACCAACGAGAATTTCCACTTGCCATCTGGATCGCCAATCGACGCGCGAGCATCGAAAGTTACAAAGCTATCTTGGCGAAGATCATTGAGCAGCGATTCATCGGTGAAATAGCTGCCCGAATAGATCGCATTGCCGCCAAGGCCCAGCTCAAGCGTATCACCAAGAGGGATAGCCCAATTGAATGCGATATTGCCTGACCATTCCGGAGCCCTCGAAGCCTGACGGCCATCCAAATCGTCGCCTTGTTCAGTTACGAAAGTGTCGCTGAATGTCGCGTCAAGGTAGGCAATATTGGCTGATAGATCGAGGCCGTCGATTGGTGTACGCCAGCCGAGCTCCAGATCAACACCAGTGGTGGTTACTTCACCTGCGTTAAGCGTTGAGAACTGGATCGCAACCGCATCGAAGTTTTGCACCTGAAGGTCATCGAACACATAATGATAGGCGGTCGCATTGATCGTGATATTGCGGTTATCGAATTGCGACTTGATACCAATTTCGCCGCCTTCGGCCGTTTCTGATTCAAAGATCAACGCACTGAAATCATTCGCTGCAGCCGCTGCGCCTAGACTGGCCGTTGGCAGCGCTGAAACGTCGATGCCACCTGATTTAAAGCCGGTTTTGTAAGAAGCGAAAACGTTGATGTCATCGGTAGCCTGATATTTCAAAGTGACTTCAGGCGAGATATTATCATCGTCAAATTCGATGGGTCCCGAGAAGAACCCTGAAGACAAGAACGCGCCGCCGCCAGACAATAAAGCATGCACGAATGGCAGGAAGATTGTGTTGGTTTTGCTCTCGTCTGTGTAGCGTACACCGCCCGACAATTCCAACTGATCGGTGATGTCAAAAATCACACTGCCGAAAACTGAAAGCGCTTCTGTATTGGTTTCGTGACGCCGATCATAATCGACTGTGAAGCCCGTGATTGGGTCCGGTGCAATCAAAGAGATAACGGCTGCTTGCTCTGCGCTTTCAAACAGGAAGTCGCGCGATTCATAGAAGGCTCCGACCATGAAATTGAACGGGCCGTCCAAATCAGATGTGATCCGCAATTCTTGCGTGAATTGCTCCAATTGGTTGTTAGGGTCAGAGCAACCCACACCGAAGGGAAGAACGCCGCCTGCTCCATCTGGAACCTGACCGCCATAGGAATAGCAATCAAAATCGGTTGAATCGAGATCAAGATAGCCGGATGTCGATGTTAAGGTGAGCGTATCTGACAGATCTAAGTTCCACAGAAGCCGCCCGAAAAGCACATCGGTTTCACCAAACGGCACGCCATTGCGGCCCGCTGCCAACGATGGCGTGGGGATAGATACACTAATAGCGGCGGCTGCGTCGGGAAGGAATTGCTGCTGGTCAAACGCATTACAATCGTAGCCCGGGTCGACCACGACGCTGCCGCCCAACAGCACAATGGGATCCGCAACACCGTTTGCCCCACACGAAATATCGCCGTGCCCAATCGCGCCATCATTTTCATTGCGCACATATTGCAGTTTTAGATTGGCATCGAAGCGGTCGTTATCGTCAAACGCGAGCGTTACACGGCCCACGAAATTGCTAGAGCCGCGCGAGTCGCCGTGAGCTGTGGGAGTGCCCGGCTGAAGATCGATGAAATCTTCAATATCATTATATTGCGCTGCGATCCGAATACCCAAACTGTCGGTGATTGGACCAGAGACATAGCCTCCAACGGTGTAGCCTTTTTCTTCAAACTCATATTGTGCGCTGCCGCCTACTTCCCAATCCTGCGTTGGGTTGGCAGACCGAATTGAGAAAACGCCAGCGGATGCAGATTTACCGAAGAAGAGAGATTGCGGCCCTTTAAGAACGTCGATTTGCTCAGTGTCGAAAAAGCCTGCTTGAACCAGTCGCATGCTGGATACTTGCACACCATCAAAGTCAAACGCGACGGCTGAATCAAATGATGCGGAAATGTTAGACGAACCAACACCGCGTAAGCTCAATTGGCCACCTGAACCTGAACCGCCCACCTGCACATTGAGGGTGGGTACGCGGCTAACCACGTCTGCCACTTGGTCGACGCCATATTGTGCCAGAGTTTCGCCGCTAATCACGGTCACAGTCACAGGAACTTCTTGAAGGGTTTCATCCTGACGGCGAGCCTGAACGATGATAACATTTTCGTCTGTGTTATCGGCTTCTGCCTGAGGTGTGGCGTCCTGCGCATGCGCAGTTCCTGAAAATGCGGTCATGGCCACTGCGGCCGCTCCGCCCATCAGGCCCATCTTCAGCGCAGATGGATTGCGAGTGCTATATTTGATCATCTTGGCTCTCCCTTTTAGGCCGGATTTCTTCCGTACCTTAAAATCTTAAACTCGATCGAATTCAACCGATGTTCGTCCATGACTGTATAGGGGTAAATTTTGACCTCATCTGTCAAAAGCGATAGGCGATTTGTCTTAGTGCGGCATTTTTGCCACATCTGGACGCTACGGAAAGCTGTCTTTGGGTAGGGTCTTTGCGTATGTGGGAGCGGTGCCGGCCTATGCCTTCATCAAGTTTGTGCGCGGATCATTGGGCCAGACCCATTCGTCGCCAATGACTTGCTCTATCGCCAGTTCACTTGGAACATTGTCTAGGCCAATCATTTTGTCGCACGATTGGTGAAAGCTATAAATGCGCGCTTCTTGATAGGACAGCGGTACGCTTTTGAAGGCGGCGGATTGCATCGATTTTTGTATGGCCTCGCCAAATTGCGTGTCCTCCAAAATAATCGGGCTCATATCGCGGCCATTCGGTTTGGTGTCATCGGGCACAGTCCACAGATCAGGCGCGGGTTCATCGCCCCAGTCCAGCGCCATCGTCACCAGCTCTAGCCGTGTCGTGCCCAACCCTGTGGGCCAGAACACCAGCGGCGGGACAAAGAAATTGGACAGCGGGGAAACCCAATTTGGAAAGAGTGTGTAGCTTTGCGTGTGACTGCGTCCCAGCTCACCCACGCTTTCGATGGATTGCCAACCCGGCGGACTGTCGATGGCGCGCACATGTTCGCGGTCAGTGGTGGCGGGCGGCGGGGCCAGCATGCGCGCATGGCCATTGGGATACATAGTGTTCAAATTGCGTTTGGGATCGACCAATGGCGCGACTGTGTTGGGATGGATGAAGGGCACATGATAGACCTCCATATTGGCCTCCATCGCGACCTTCCAATTGCAATTGAGATCAAAGGAATGCCGCGCCGCCAGCTTGATGCGGTCGAACGCAAACTCCTCCCATTCTTCCGCAAGCGGCCCCAGCCATTCCTTCAATGACATGGCGCCCTCATCGAAATTGACGAAGATGACTTTGCCAAACATTTCGCATTTCACAGCGATTAGACTGCGGCAGCTCATGTCGAAATCATCGGGAAAGTCTTGGCGTTCGGGCACGCCTACTAATGTGCCGTCTGTTTTATAGGTCCAATTGTGATAGCCGCACATGAGGCGCGATGATTTGCCGAAATCCTCGGTGACAACAGGTGCACCGCGGTGGCGGCAGGTGTTGTAAAAGGCGCGCACCACGCCATCCATGCCATGCACGATCACAAGAGGATCGCCCGCATTGTGCCAGCGCATATAGCAGCCGCGCTCGGGTATCTCATCCAAATGGCCTGCAAACAGCCAGCTTTTCTTGAAGATATGCTCTTGTTCCAGCGCGAAATATTCAGGATCGGTGTAACGGCGCGCAGGCATGTCGGGCAGCTTGGGAAAGCCTTTAGGCGGGCCTTTGCGCCTGCCCTCCCATTCCATCAATGCCTTTAGGCGCTCGACTTCGGCTTGCTCGATCATAGCTTTGTCTCCTGATGCCACCCTAACTGGTTGCGGGCGGCATGCGACTGGCACTTTTCCCATCCCTTTAAGTAGTGGCGCTCAATCCGCGCGTGGATAGTCTGCACTTAACAAATAGAACTGTGGGAGAGAGCAGATGGCAGCCAAAGCAAATGGACGGGTAGAGGGCAAGATTGCGCTGGTAACAGGCGGAGCAATGGGCCTGGGCAAAGCAGATTGCGAGCGTTTGGCCGCAGAAGGCGCGCATGTAATCGTTACTGACCGCGAGGTAGAGCTTGCTCATAAGGTCGCTGACAGCATTGGCGGCGATGCGCTGGCTTTGGATGTGAC
>JALZVZ010000079.1 GCA_023299945.1 Altererythrobacter sp.
GCTTTGCTTTGCTCGCGCCTGTCTAACACGGCGCTCGGCGATGTTAGGGCGATCGGGAACGGTATCGATGCGAATTTCTTCAATCCAGCAACGGTAGATACGCACCCTGAATTCACGGGCGAGGGGCCGCATTTCGTCTTTACCGGTCAGATGGATTATCCGCCCAATATCTCTGCCTGTCTGCGCATGATGGACCATATCTTACCGTCCGTTCGCGAAACTATGCCAGGTGCAATGTTCCATGTCGTCGGGCGCGCTGCGGTTTCTGAGCTAACCCAGCGCAGCGCAAAAGACGGCGTGCGTGTATGGGGCGGGGTGCCCGATGTGCGCCCATTTATCCGCAGCGCAACCGCCATTGTCGCTCCGCTCACCATTGCGCGCGGGGTGCAGAACAAAGTGCTAGAGGCGATGGCCATGGCCCGCCCGGTTGTATTGTCACCAGAGGCCGCGACCGGCATTGGGGCCGTTGATGGCACGCACTTCGCGATTGGCCAAAGCGACGCTGCGCTCGCCGCACATATGCTATATTTCGCGCAAAACAGGTCTGCTGGCGATACGATGGGCGTAGCGGCCCGCGAATATGTTGTCGCGGAGCAAAGCTGGGAAGCTATGCTCTCGCCCCTAGGCGCAATCGTCTCAGGTGTGCCGGAGGTTACGACAAGTGACGCAGCCTGATGCAATTTTGGAAGAATTACGAGAAGGGTCGCTCATCTCGCGCCTTCCGCAAGGATGGCATATGCCGCTGGCTCGGCTTGCGCTGGCATGGGCGGCTTTGATAGCGCTGACGCGGAGTGACTGGGCTGATATGTTCCATCAGTGGTGGAACATCGACACTTACACGCATGTTTTGCTGATCCCGCCGTTGATAATTTGGTTGACCATTCTGCGCCGGGAGGGGCTTGCGAAGATCACGCCTAACCACTGGCTTCCCGGCATATTCGCACTGAGCGCGGCTTTGGGTGTATGGTTCGCAGGTAGGGCATTGGATATCAATTTGATTGCGCAAGTCGGCGCAGTTGGCGCATTGCAGACGTGCTTGCTCACATTTCTTGGACCGCGGCTTACCGGCTATCTATTGCTACCGATTGGCATGATGTGTTTCCTCGTTCCATTCGGTGATGAGGTCATTCCATTCTTGCAAGGGATCACAGCTGAAATCGCCATTGCCCTAACCAAGTTTAGCGGCGTCGAGGCGGTTTATGAGGATATCTACATCCATACCCCCGTTGGTCTGTTTATCGTTGCAGAGGAATGCTCGGGTGTGAAATTCCTCGTTGCGATGGTGACTTTGGGCGTGCTTGTGGCATTCACTAGCTTTTCAACTTGGAAGCGCCGTGCGCTATTCATGGCGGCATGTCTAATCGTGCCGATCATCGCCAATGGCATCCGCGCATGGGGCACTATCTATATCGCGCAGAGCCAAGGCGTAGAGTTTGCCGCTGGCTTCGATCACATCGTCTATGGCTGGGTGTTCTTTGCGATTGTCATGGCATTGGTGCTTGGCGGCGCGTTCCGCTTTTTCGACCGTGAGCCTGATGATGCGGGGTATTCAGCAGATGAATTGGCGCAGATGACTTGGATATCTTCGTTGGAGGCACGCGCAGGCAACGCCAATGCCGCGATGCTTATCGCAGGCGCACTTATTATCCTGTTTGCATTGCTGGCGATTTACGTCAGTGCGCCGGTCAGCTAACGGGCGTCTATATGTGCGGAATTGCTGGAATATTTCACGGGCCTACGTCCAAGCCGATTGATCCGCGCCGCGTTGAACGGATGTGCGACGCGCTGGTTCATCGCGGCCCTGATGGAGCAGGCGTATGGACAGACCACGGCATTGGCCTTGGTCACCGGCGCTTGTCCATTATCGATTTGGAAGGCTCGCCTCAGCCGATGCATTCCGCAGACAAACGCGCGGTGATCGTCTTCAATGGCGAGATCTACAATTACCGCGAATTGCGCCGTGAATTGGAAGGCGAGGGTGTCCGTTTCAATACGGGTGGTGATACTGAAGTTATTCTGGCCGCATATCAGCGTTGGGGCATTAACTGCCTTGAGCGGCTGAATGGCATGTTCGCCTTTGCTCTATGGGATATCGAAAAGCGGGAACTTTTGCTGGCCCGGGACAGGCTTGGCGTAAAGCCCCTTTTTCTCGCTGAGCTCAGCGATGGCAGCCTTGCCTTTGCATCAGAATTGAAAGGCATACTCGCCCATCCGCTGCTGAAACGCCGCGTCGATGCGCAGGCCTTGGATGATTACCTTGCGTGGGGATATGTGCCGGACACGCGTTCAATCTTGCAAGGCGTACGCAAATTGCCGGCAGGGCATTTTGTTTTGCACAAACAAGGCAAGCCGCTGAGTCAGCCAAAGCAGTGGTGGGACATTGATTTCACGCAGCGCCGCAAGGGCAGCGAAGCGGATTTGTCGGCTGAATTGGTCAACCTTTTGCGCGAGGCTGTGCGCAGCCGCATGGTCTCCGATGTACCACTCGGCGCGTTTCTTTCCGGCGGCGTGGACAGTTCTAGTGTCGTGGCGTTGATGGCGGAGGCCAGCGGCGATCCGGTACAAACCTGTTCCATCGGCTTTGATGTCGGCGCTTTGGATGAAACTTCTTACGCAGAACAAATCGCCAAGCAGTTCAAAACCGATCACCGCGCGCGCACGGTTGGCAATGACGATTTTGCCCATATCGACAAACTGGTTGGCATGTTTGATGAGCCTTTTGCCGATGCCTCTGCATTGCCGACATGGCGCGTGTGCCAGCTTGCGCGCGAGAATGTGACCGTTGCCCTATCGGGCGACGGGGCTGACGAAGCCTTTGCCGGATATCGCCGCCAAGTGTTCCATGCGCATGAGGAACGTGCGCGCTCGATATTGCCCGCCGCCCTGCGTAAAACCGTGTTTGGAACGCTGGGCCGGGTTTGGCCAAAGGCGGATTGGGCTCCGCGGCCCCTGCGCGCAAAATCGACATTGCTTGCGCTCGCAGGGGACGGAAATGCGGGATATGCGCAGGGGCTTTCGGTTCTAACGGCAGAGCAGCGCGGGGGCATTTATGCCGATCCTGCACGTCGCGCTTTGGCGGGGTATGCAGCCGAGGATGAGCTGACGCAATTGATGGCGAATGCGCCTGCTCGTAGCGGATTGGACCGTGCCCAATATGCCGATTTGAAGTTCTGGCTTCCTGGCGACATTCTGACGAAAGTTGATCGCACCAGCATGGCGGTTAGCCTAGAGGCGCGCGAACCATTGCTTGATCACCGCTTGATCGAATTTGCCGCGACCTTGCCAGAGAAATACCGGGTGAAGGGCCGCCAAGGCAAGTATCTACTTAAGAAGAGCATGGAACGCTATCTGCCCAACGATATTCTCTACCGCCAGAAGCAGGGTTTCGTGACGCCTATCTCACAATGGTTGCGGGGGCCGCTGGCCGGACAAGCGCGGGCGATTTCTCAAAGTCAGACTTTGGTGAATACAGGATTTTTCGACAGCGCGGCTTTGGCTGACATTGCCGAGGCGCATATCGCAGGCAGGTCTGACAATTCGCGGTTGTTGTGGCAGTTGATCATGCTGGAAAAGAGCTTGGATGGACTCAATATCTCAGCTTAACTTTAGGTTTCTGAAGTTCCATCGACGCCGCCATCTGTGCCGCCATCTACACCGTGGCCCAGCGCCATATATTCATCGCTTTGCATTTCCATCAAGCGGCTGACTGTGCGCTCAAATTCAAACGCGCCATCGCCTGCC
>JALZVZ010000080.1 GCA_023299945.1 Altererythrobacter sp.
GAGCAAGGCATATCCTGCGCGCTGCATCAAGGCGACCAGCCATGCCAGCGCGACCTTGCTGGCATTGTCTGCGCGCGAAAACATGCTCTCGCCGCAAAACACGCGGTCAAAACACACGCCATATAGTCCGCCAACCAATGCGCCATGTCCATCCCAGCACTCGACCGAATGGGCATGGCCAATGCGGTTAAGCTCTGCGTAGCTGGCCTCTATTCGCCCGCTGATCCAGCTTTCTGGATGGCCGGGCCGGGGCGCGGCGCAGGCGGCCATGACAGCGGGAAAATCGCGATTGAGCGTCACGGTATAGCGGCCTTGGCGCAGGGTCTTTTTCAAGGAACGCGACACGCGCAGCCCGTCCAAAGGAATGATCGCCCGCTCGCGCGGTTCCACCCAGAAAAGATCGGGGTCATCACGGCTGTCAGCCATCGGAAATATGCCGCTGCGATAGGCCGTAACCAGCATGTCGGCAGGGATCGGAGGCGGATAGGGTGAATGCATATCTGCCTACAGGAGTAGCAGTAAAAACGGCGCTTGGCGCGTATTTTCGCTTACGCTTTTGACTGCCTATTGGCAGTTGGGCAAATCAGATGCTTGCTTTGATGCCCGCGAAGGATTAGAGCGCGGCTCGCTTATGCAGGGGCGTAGCTCAGTTGGTAGAGCGTCGGTCTCCAAAACCGAAGGCCCAGAGTTCGAGTCTCTGTGCCCCTGCCATTTCAGCGTTTCCTTTGAAAACGGCAAGACCTTGAAGGCTCCGTTCGCGTCACCAAACGCGGCGGAGCCTCAAAGCTTGATCCCTATCAATGTTCCTCGGGCTCTCCTGGCGTATCGGCATGGAAATCCTTGCCCGCCTTTTTGTCGCCTTGCGCCAGCTTGAAGACTACGCCGGACAATAGGGCCAGCGCCAGCAAGTTGGGCAAGGCCATAGCCGCATTGGAAATATCGCCAAGACGCCAGACCAATGTCAGATCAAGCGTGCTGCCGAGGAAGATGACAACGCACCACAATACGCGCCAGATCATGTGCAATACCTTCTCGCCGCCAGGGGTTGAGCCCGGGATACGGTCGTAGATGAAGGTGATCGCGCGTTCGCCATAATAGCTCCACGTGAGCAGTGTGGTGAACACGAACAGGATCAATGCTGTCGATGCGATCAGAGTTCCAATTGGGATGCTGGCCACTTCAAACGGGAATGCAGCGGCAAAGGCGCCGCTGGTCATCGCAAAGCCTTCTAGGTCAGAATTCCACGCATGAGCCACACTTTCGCCGCCGCCGGTGAAATCGCCTTGCACGGTTAGAATGACCAATGCGGTCATGGTGCAGATCACGATTGTATCGATGAACGTGCCCAGCATCGCCATGCGGCCCTGCTGTTGCGGATCATTGGTTTGCGCCACAGCGTGAGCGATCGGGGTCGAACCTTGACCCGCCTCGTTAGAGAACAATCCGCGCGCAACGCCGGCCCTGATGGCCAGCATCAACGCTGCGCCCAAGAAGCCGCCAGTGGCTGCTTGCGGGTTAAACGCGCCGTGGAAGATCAGGCCAAAGGTGGCAGGAATATCGCTGAAATTGAGCGCCAAAGCGACGATTGCCATCACGATATAAGCGCCCGCCATGAACGGAATGATTTTCTCCGCCACGCCGCCGATTGATTTAATGCCGCCGATAATGACTACAAATACTGCAACCGCAACGATCAATCCGCCGAGCCATTCCTCGATGCCGAACAATTCATTCAGGCCATCTGCCACCGCATTGGCTTGGATCGAATTGCCCGTAACCAAAGCAGAGAACAATGTGCCGATGCAGAAGAAGATCGCCAGCCAGGTGTATTTTGGCCCCAGACCGATCATGATGTAGCTCATCGGGCCGCCGCGATAGGTGCCCTCTGATGTTTTCTCGCGGTAGCGAATGGCCAGTGAACCTTCCGCAAAGGCCAGTGCCATGCCGATCAATGCGGTGATCCACATCCAGAAAATCGCGCCCGGTCCGCCCAGCGCAATCGCGGTGGCAACACCGGCCAGATTACCTGTGCCCACTTGCCCCGAAAGCGCGGTTGAAAGCGCAGCAAAGGGAGAAATCTCGCCTTCGCCTTCGCCTTTACGGCTTTTAAAAAGGCCTTTGAACGAGCTGCCCAACTGCAGAATCGGGAAGAATTTCAGCCCGAACATCATATACAGGCCGATGCCCAGCAGAATGATCGTCATTGGCGGAATGGGCTGACCTGCGATTTGCAAGATCTGCTCGCCATTCCATGTGCCGCCCCAAATGAAATCGGATACATTGGTGACGTGATCGATCAAGCTGGCTTGGTCGGTCTGTGGTGCTGACATGGGTGATTTCCCCTCTTCGAACCCAAAAAATAATGCGTTAAGCTAGAGCCGCATATCCCGCTTGGCCAGCCCAAAAGTTTCGTCCGAAACCACAGCTGCGCACTCATGCTTGCTTTCTATTGCGGCTAAGCCTAGATGGTTCTCGTCTTCCGACATTGGAAATTATAAAAGCCCCTCCCGATCTTGAATTGGGGCGGCAATCCCCCAATGTCCGAGGTGGAAATTTTTTCGAAGGAAAAGAGGCCGCACATGGCTGAAGAGAAAAAGAAAAAGACATCGCCCGCTGAATTTGTGAATCAAGTTCGCACAGAAACCAGCAAAGTCACTTGGCCTACTCGCCAAGAGACGATCCGGACGGCGATCTTCGTCTTTATTCTTGTGATTGTGCTTTCGCTTTTCTTCCTTGGCGTCGACTCCGTTTTTAGCGGCCTCGTCAATTGGCTGCTGACGCTTGCTTGAATCGGGCGCATAATAGCGATCCGATCGGCATTTCACTTTAACGCTCAAGACTTACGACAGGATTTACTCTCATGGCTCGCTGGTACATCATCCACGCCTATTCCGGTTTTGAAAACAAGGTCCGCGATGCGATCCTTTCCGAAGCCGAGCGCTTGGGCCTTTCCGACGGTGTTGAAGAGGTCGAAGTTCCGACCGAAACCATCACCGAGGTAAAGCGCGGCAAAAAGGTTGAAGTCGAGCGTAAGTTCATGCCGGGCTATGTCTTGGCCAAACTGCAAATGACCGATGATGTCTATCACTTGGTCAAAAACACACCGAAAGTCTCCGGCTTTCTGGGCAATAATAACAAGCCGCAAGCGATCACCGACAAAGAGGCCGCGCGCTACTTTGGCGGTGTCGAAGACGCGAAATCTGCGCCCAAACAGCAAATCAGTGTTGAGTATGAAATTGGCGATAGCGTCAAAGTGCTCGACGGACCATTCGCCAGCTTTAACGGTGTGGTTGAAGAGCTCGATTTCGACAAGTCCAAGGTCAAGGTTTCCGTTTCAATCTTTGGCCGCGCTACGCCGGTTGAGCTTGAATTTGAACAGGTCGAACTGGTCAAATAAGCCTGACAATTTGGCGTGTCACACGCACGATTTGCATTTTTAGGGCTTTTTTGAGCGCTAACCTAAATTCGACAAGGATTTTGGTTTGGTTTTTGGGATAATGGCTCGCCAATGGTGAACGGTTTCCA
>JALZVZ010000081.1 GCA_023299945.1 Altererythrobacter sp.
AGCAGTGTGGGATCAGGGCTGTTGGGTGTTGGTGTCGTCATGGGTAGGCTCCAATTGCGTTTTGTTGGAGCTGTTCTGGACGAGGGCGCGCGCAAATGCCTCGCGCTACTGAAGAATGCAGGTCAATTTCGAAAATGCATCGGTTTTTTCAGTTTTGACCAATGGCTTTGCGGCGAAAATCTGTAGGGGTTTCAGCGGCCTCGCTCCTAAATGCGCGGTTGAAGGTGGGAAGCGAATTGTATCCCAAATCCATCGCAATGGTGAGGACGGGCAGGTCAACTTGGTCGCGGTCGCTGAGGATTTGCTTGGCTTCGTCTATTCTGTGGCGGTTGAGGAAGCTGGAGAAATTGCGGTGGCCCAGGCTGTGGTTGATCAGCGCGCGCAGGCGGTGTTCGGGCGTGCCGAGGTGCTGCGCTAGGCCGGTGATGGTGAGACCCGGTGTGCGGTAAAATCCGGCTTGCATGGCAGCGGAGAGCTTGTCTGCCAGAACGCTTTGCTGCGGCGAAAGCGCGCTGGGATCAGCGGGCGCGGGCGGGACAGTGTCGCCCTCCACGCGGGCGAGCAATTCACGGTCAGTCTTAAGCAAAGCTAGGCCAGCGAACAGCGTCAGCAGCAGGATCAGCGCGGCATTGACGAGGTGCACGGTCGCATATTCGGGCGCGCCTTCGTCGGTCATATTCCTGCCGATAATGGCCTCCACCACCAGTATGCCGCCGGTTTGCGCCGCGATCACAATCGGCAACCACAAGCGGATCGCGCGGCGTTTCTCGATCAGATCATCGCGCCGGTCAGCAAAGGCGACGCGGACCATATCAATCACCAAAATCATCCCAACGCCGTGGATAAGATAGAAGGTGTAATCTTGCGATGGAGGGTAATTCACCGCCACCAGCCAGTTCGTCATATAAACCGCGATGATCGCCCATACCAACCAACTTGGCGGGGCGCGCTCAAACAAGGTGCGCGCAAACAGCCACAGCCATAATGGCGTGATGATCGAGGCCAAATCGATGAGAGGCATGTAATCCGCGATTGCCCTTGCCGCGCTGGATGAGTTCGTCAGATAGGCGGCGGCCCCAACCAACAATCCCGCCAGCGGCACTTTCAACGCAGCGCGCACATCCCCTGCCAGCAGCAACAATAGCAGTAACAAAGTGGCGCCTGCCGCAATCAACCGAACAGCTGTATCAAATGCCTCTACCATGGGCAGGTAGCATATCTGATCCAATACTGGTGACTAGCCCTGTTATCAGCCGCGCCTAGCCGCGCGTTGAATTTCGAACCTGAGGCAGCCTCCTGGTAAATTCGACCCAATATAGGCCGAGGAACGCGAGATATTTGCGAAGCCGGTCGGCATCAACTGTTGCTGTTGGAGCAGCGCTTTCCTGTGATGTCCGCCATTTCACCTGCCTTTTTTCCGGCCAGCGACAAATGTCTGTCTACATAGAAATCAGAAATGTTCACCATCGCAGCTTTTCAAACAAAAGCAGCCGGTCCGCTAACGACCCAATTGCAGTCGCTAGATCGCCATCGCTCCCGCTGCTCAGCGGCCCTAATCGCGGTTAGGGCTATTCCAGTCCGCTTTCATCCGCAATTCCTTGCGCACCCTTATAGTCCGGCTTGCCGTTATTGAGACGCAGCGAGCTTTGCGTAAACAAGTAAACCCGCGGGATTTTATATCCAGCAAGAGTGTCGCGCGCGCTTTTATCCAAAGCCGCCTCTAGCCCATCATCTGCGCCGCCTTCAGGCTGCACAACGGCAACGATTTTGCGGCCAAAGCGCGGATCAGGCAAGCTGACGATGCGCACATCCTTTACCCCTGCATGATCCTGCAACGCGGCCTCGACTTCCTCAGGAAAGACTTTCTCGCCGCCGGTATTGATACACATATTGTCGCGCCCGATGAACTCCATCGTTCCATCTGGGCCCCAGCGTGCACTGTCGCCGGTCAGTAGCCAGCGCTGACCATCTATCACCGGGAAAGTAACGGCATTTTTCTCTTCCTCACCCAAATAGCCCAGCGGCAAAGCGCCTGTCCGCGCGACAATCCCTACTGCATCGGATCCCGGTTCAATCGCGTTCAAATTCTCATCGAGCAATTTTACTTCGCGGTCGGGCATAGCTTCAAATTTGCCGCCGCCGCTTGATCCGGCAGCGGTTGTGATCAGCACCGCTGTACCGCTGCTTTCGCTGGAGCCAAGCGCGTCAATAATCACCAAATGCGGGCCATGGGCTATCAAGCGCTTTTTGTTGCCTTCAGAAAAGACCGCGCCCGAACTGGTGATCGTCCGCACGCCTTTGAGCAGATCGGCGGCATCATCGCGCCTGTCGAGCACATCCGCCATCGGCAAAGCAAATGCATCGCCAACCACAAACAGGTTCTTTGCACCCAGCCGGCGCCCTTCTTCCAATGCCAATTCGGCGTCGAAATTTTCCGCTGGTAACAGTGCCAATGTCCCGCCTTTCAACAGCTGGATCACCGCGTTAAATTGCCCCGCCCCATGCATCAGCGGGCTAAGCAGCAATGCCGGCGAATTGGAAGCGGGGTGGTCGGGCGCAATTTTCACCGCCTCTGCCACATGTTGCTCCAACGAAGCGGCAATAAAAGGCGGCTCGGCAAACCCGCGTTGATAGGTCGATAGGCTAAAGGCCTGCCACGCTGCATCAAAAGGCCACATAACCGCCTTGGGCATGCCAGTGGTGCCGCCCGTCGCCGTTAGGAAAAGCGCCTCACGGTCATCACTCACAGCGAAGCCAGCTGGTAATTTGCTGGCCTGCAATGCCGCCCAAGCATCTGCGCCAACATCAATCGAGAGCGCACCATCTGGCATTGCCGCGCTGGCAATGCCTACAAATTCGCTTTCAGCAAACAACACTTTCAAGCCGAAGCGGGCAAAAATATCAGCCAATTCGCGTTCTTTGTAGCGGTAATTGACATTGACCGGCCTCAGCCCCGCTTTGATGCAGCCAAAATATGCGAGGATATAATCCGGCGTATTGCGCTGCATTTGCCCAGCAATATCTCCGGATTTCATGCCCTTTGCACGCAATCCGGCTGCAATTTTGTCACTAATCGAATCCAATTCACCCCAGCTGAGGATCTGGTCACCATAGAGGATCGCGGGCCTTTCGGGTTCGATTTGCGCGGCCAAGGCCTTGAGAGCAAAACCGAAATTCTCGCCAGACCAGATTTTATCCTGCTCATTCTTATCGATCGAGGTCATAAAATTCCAATTTCAAAAGGAGATGCTTCGCTTTAATTTGTATTTTGGTGACTGACGCCTAACATTTTAGGAGGCAAACACGTGGGCTTACGCTACGGTTGGCTCCGAATCATAAGATCAGCAGGAGAGGAAACTGCACATGGCGGGAAATGTAGTCGAATTGCGCACACCGCAAGGACTTGAAAACATCGATCAACTTTTGGAAGACGTAACAATCCGTTGCCCAGAAGATATTCACGACGCCGCCATGACAATGGCCCGGATCGCCAAGGAGCGCGGGATGCGGATCGCTCTATGCGATGATATTTCCTCCAAAGAGCCCATGATTGATGCCGATGGCGCAGTCCTCAATGCTGATGTTTTTGGCTGGCTCGATGATGGCGCGCGCTGGTGGGAAGATCACCGTCTTGCGCTGCATTCGCCGTTGCCGCGGGCTTGCCGCTATGAAAGCGAGCCCTTTTGGGTGAATGGCGAAGGCTTCAATACGCGCTGGCGCAATTCATATCTGGACGAAATTGACCTCAATGATTTTGAAAAGCGCGCTTTGTGCAAAGCGGCGATTGTGGTTCCCGTCCACCTGCCTTTTGGCCAAATTTCAGCGAACAGCTTCATCCCGATTGACGACGACAAGCAAGATTTGAGTGAGGAATTTGCGGAATATGGCGCGTTTTATGCGCAGCTGACACGGCGCTTTATCGGCGGTTATGTGCAAACCATCCGCACCAAACGCCGCATTCCGTCCGATTGCGTATTGTCGAAACGCGAAGTGGAATGCTTGCGCTGGGCCGCGATTGGCAAGACCGACAAAGAGATCAGCATGATCCTTGAGCGCAGCCACGCTACAATTCGCTATCACGTGCACCGTGCCGGCGAGAAATTGGACAGCGTGAACCGCGCGCAGACGATCTTTAAGGCGGGTCAGCTGGGGTATCTCGGCGCAAATAGCTAATGCCTGCCTCCAGTCCTCCGCTTAAGGGTGGGTGTCTGTGCGGCCGTGTTCAATTTCAACTCAATCAGACGCCGCTGATATCATTGGCATGCCATTGCCGTGGCTGCCAAAAACTGACTTCGAGTGCATTTTCCCTCAATGTTATGGTGCCACTGTTGGCATTCGAACTGACAAAGGGGAGCACAGTTGTCGGCGCGCTTCACAAAAAAGACGCGCGGTATGGCTTTTGTGATTGGTGCAAGTGCTGGATCACAACGGCTCCACCGCCAGAATCTGGGATCATCAATGTTCGCTCGACACTCCTCGAGGATGCGTTGGCATGCAAACCCTTTGTCGAGATGTGGACTAAAGAAAAGCTACCTTGGGCGAGTACACCTGCCAAACACAGCTTTGACGAACAACCGAGTGCTGACGCATTTCCCGCTCTTATAGAAGAGTATTCCCGCCGCTAGCCCAATGTCCTGAGCGGTTCTGAGCCATCCCAATCCGCGCCCGCTGCTTTAATCATGCCGAACAAGTCGGGTCCATCGGGATCTTGCTGAAGCACTTCGATTAGACTGCCCGGTCCCTTGCCGGGGTCAGCATAAATCACCTGGCTGTTGCCAAATTTGCCTTCAATCACAATCTCCGCACCATGGCGCTCGCAAGCGGCATAGGCCTCCGCAATATCATCCACCAAGATGCAAACGTGATGAAGACCGCCCCCAACATCGGCATATTCACCGGAGTAAATCGATGGATGATCATCGCGCGGCCGGATCAGTTCAATCTGCAAATCACCCCAATAGGCCAGCGCCAAATCAAACCGTGCCTCGGTTGGTGCGCCTTTGTATTTCATTCCATCAAGGTGAATATCCTCGATCAGAAAGAACGGCCCGACGCCCATTGTTTGGGTCCAATGCTGGACCGCTGCATCGAAATCATCCGGCACATAGGCCAATTGCATGATCTCGCCCAGTGATGCGAGCCCGCCTTTTTGGGTCATTTTCAGTTCTCCCTCACAGATACGCTAGTTTTTCCGTGCCAAATGTGTGCGATAAGAGGGCATACGAAAACTGCGTAAAATACGAGGAACCCCGGCATGAATGAGATGAAGAGTTTTACAGGCGAACGTTGCCCGGGGCAAAGCTATACAGATATGCTGGAAGGCGACACGCGCACTCCGCCGGATTATCTGTTTGAGCAAACCACGCTGGATATGGGCAATGATCCGATTGGGATTGAACCTTATGTCTCCGAAGAGTTTGCCAAGGCTGAGCGTGAAAACCTCTGGCCCAATGTTTGGCTGTTTGCCGCGCGCGAGGACGAGCTGCCCGAAATTGGCGA
>JALZVZ010000082.1 GCA_023299945.1 Altererythrobacter sp.
TGATTTGGGGGGAGGCGCAATCCTTCCCCCTTATTGCCGCACAATTCCCAGAATATTTTCTGCTTGGCCCCATGAGGAATGGAAACGAAGTCATGTTTAGGATCGCAAATCAACTAACCAGGTTCGCAGCCATATTACTGGCCAGCCTGGTTCTTCTCACTAGTCCCGTAAACGCTATGCGCGTCTCCCCAATGGTGGTTGAGATGGAAGCCAGCGGAAGCGGCGCGGTTGCGCGCGTTGAGGTTCAGAATATTAACGCTGGTCGCCTCGCGTTTGAAACGCGAGTCTACCGTATGGAAATCGACGCCGATGGCGCGATTACCGAAACCGCAGCAGATGAAGATTTTCTGATTTTCCCGCCGCAAGGCACGCTGCCTCCCGGCGGTCGCCAAGTTGTCCGCCTGCAATGGGTGGGTGAAGGCGAGATGCCAACGTCCCAGGCTTATTATGTTTCGGTTGAACAATTGCCGATTGCATTTGAAGCGGGCGATGAAACCACCGTCGCAGCGCAGGTTCAAGTGCTCTACAATTTGCGCGCACTGGTGGTCGTTTCGCCCAAGGGTGCAAAGCCTGACGTGGCAGCAAAAATGGTTCAGCCTACGCGCTTTGCTCTTGATGTTCCTCCGGGCTCAGATGCGCCGCCAGCAATGGTGGACGGCATTCAAATCATGCTCGCCAATAAAGGCCGCCGCCATGCGATGATGTCCAATTTTGGTTGGAAGCTTGAGGGCAAAGATCCGCAAGGCAAATTCCTCCGCGTGGATGTATCGCCTGAAGAATTGGCCGCCGCTGTGGGCACAGGTTACGTCCCTGCATTGGGTGAGCGCGCATTTAATCTGCCTATTTCAGGCTTTGGCAACACTCCGATTAAGCTGACGTTCCAAAGGTGAAATACTCGGTTCCCAGCCTAGTCGGCGCTACGCTAGCGATAGGATGGTCGAGCCCTTCATTGGGGCAAGCAACGGTGCAACTGCCGAGCGATCCTGCGCGCGGTGATCCGGCGCCTAGCGACACCGTTTCTGAAGCGGCATCAGATAGTCAGGCAGCTGAACAGGCCGCAAAAAAAGCAGGTGTGGGCCAGGGCGTGACCATTCCCATTGGTCCGCATGGGCGGCCCGATATCAATCCGTTTGACCGCGATATTGATATGACGGTGCCGCTGACGTTTCAGTCGCGGTCGCTGGGTGAAATACCGGTTGTTCTAACGGCTGATGATCGGATTTTCTTGGATACTCCCATCTTCCTCAATCTGATGAAGACAGTCGTCAATGATGAGGCCGGTTCTTTCCTGTCAGAGCGATTAAGTGAATTTGAAAAGTTCACGCCGGAATATCTCAATGGCACTGGCGTTGCGCTAACCTACGATCCCAGCACTTTGGCTGTGGTCGTCGTGGATGTTTCGCCAGAGCAACGCGCCACCGTCAATTTGTTCGCTCCGCCGCAACAAGACGCAGAGCAGGCAACTCTGCAGCCTGCCCATTTTTCTGCATTCCTGAACCTCGGCGTGATCCAATCGCATGTTTGGGAGAGCGGCTCGATCTCTCGGCCTACCGTCACATTTGATGGCGCGATTAGGATCGGTAAATTTGTGCTGGAAGGTGATGCGCAGATTGGTGAAAGTTTTGGCTTAGAGGGCGATTCTTACAAGTTCACCCGCAATTTTGCGCGGCTTGTTTATGATGAGCCGGAGAAGTTTAGGCGCTGGTACGCAGGTGATCTCGATCCCGAAATTCGCGGGCAACAATCTTTTGTATCGATGGGCGGGGTTGGCGTCTCACGCCAGCAGCGCCGGTTTAACGGCTTTCGCTCAGCCATTCTTCAGGCCAATCGCCAATTGGTTATTCAGCGCGAATCCAGCGTCCGTTTCTTGCGCAATGGCGTTCTTTTCCGCGAAGTGCGATTGCAGCCGGGCCGTTATGATTTCAGCCAGCTGCCGCTCATTGCAGGCAGCAATGACATTGATATCCAAGTTGCCGACAATAGCGGCGGGATCGAAAATCTGTCATTCCAGCAATATCTCGACCCGATTGATCTGGACCCGGGCGATTATGAATATGGTGCCTATTTCGGGCCGACCAGCCGCAATTTTGCAGGCGCTCCTGATTATCAAGGCCCGCTCGCCTTTACGGGTTTTTTCCGCAAGGCCTTCATCGACAAGCCTGCGCTGGGCATTGGCTTGCAGGCGAGCGAAGACGTGCAAACCGCGACCAGTCAAATCCAGTTCGTTTTGGGCAATAGCGGGCGGCTGCTGCTCGATGGCGGTGTGAGCAATGGGCGATTGGCGGGCCAAGGCTTTGCCACCGGCGTCAGCTATGAACATTTCTTCGACCGCGAAGCCTTGGCGGACAGCGTCAGCATTCGGGCTGATTATGTCTCGCAAGATTTCTCCTCGCTGGGCAATATCGAGGGGATCAATTCGACCAAGTTCTCTGTCACTGGCCAATACACCCGTCAGTTCAGCACAAAGGTGCTAGCAACAGCGAATGTCTCCTACCTTAGCGGCCGTCGAGGATTGGGCGACAGTTACCGGTTGGGGGCAACCGGATTTTACCGCCTCGACCGCAAGTGGACGTTCCGTGCTGCGGTTGAATATGCCCGCTTCCCGGGTGGATTGGGACGAGGCAGCGGGATCAATTTGACCGCAGGTCTCGTCTTCCAACCCAATTTCCGCCGCCGTGCCGAGGCGCGCTATGAAAGTCGTAATAACCTCACCGAATTGTCGTATAATCAAAGCGGGCTCAACAAGCTCAACTCGGTTGGTTTTGGCGGCATATTGTCACGTCAAGACGGCAGCGTATTGGGGCAAGGCTTTGCCAGCTATTCCGCCAACCGCTTTGATGTTCAGGCCAGCCACGCCAGCTTTGGCCCCGACATCTCAGGCTTTGGTGATACCAATGTCTCCTCTGTTCGTGTGGGCACAACATTGGCCGTAGCTGACGGCCAGTTTGGCATTGGCCGGCGGATCAATGACAGCTTCATCTTGATGTCAGCCCATGAAAACTTGAAAGGACGCAGCGTTGTTGCGGGGCAGTCCTTGGCCGAGAATAACTTCATCAGCAAAAGCGGATCGCTGGGCTCTGCGGTCAACAATTTTCTTGGTTCATATGCGATGCAATCGGTACAGTATGATGTCGAAGATCCGCCGCTTGGCTATGATACAGGCCCCGGCGTTTACCGCGTCTTCCCTGCCTATAAGAGCGGTTATGCCGCCAAGATCGGAACCGATGCCTTTGTAACCGTAATGGGCACATTCCTGCTCGCCCAAGATAAGCCGGTTTCACTCGCAGGCGGACGCGTAACGATGTTGGATATCGGCGAGGACGAGAATCCCAAACCTCTGCCTTTCTTCACCAACTCAGTTGGCCGTTTTGCGATTGCAAACATGTATCCAGGCCGCCGCTATCTGGTCGAAACATACGGCGCCAATGGCACCATCGCCCATACATTTGAATTGACCGTACCTGCAAACACAGACGGTCTGGTTCGGGTGGGCGAAGTCCTGCCCGGTTCAAAACATTAAACCTGAAATGGAAATGCGCATGATCACCACATACTCAACCAAGTTGATGCGGGCAGTGACAGCAGGTTTGGCTTTGCTCATGGCCGGAACGCTTCTGCCGCAGCACAACGCGCATGCGCAGGGCGTAACGGCGCCAGATCGTCCGCGCGCGCAGTGCCAAGTGGCCGTGACACCTTCGCCGTCGAGCTGGATTATTGACGGGTTCGACCCCTTCGGCAACGATTTGGCCGAGGCCACTTTCAGCGTCACCTTCCTCAATCAAGGCAGCGCAGATTGCCGTTTTAGTCCCAATTTTGAGTTGGCCCAGCCTCCCTTTGGCCTTTCAAACGGCAGCGGCACACGCATTCCTTATGCCTTGATCAATCTCACGCAATCGCAGGATGTGACACCGCGTGCGGGCCGTTCTCAACTCCGATCAAAAGCACGCCAAATCACATTGGAACCGCGTGAAAGCCGCTCTTTCCTCTACCGTATGGTGGTAGACCCCAGCCAAATACGTAGCTCTGGCCGTTTTACGCAGGACATTGTCTTGGAGGCGCAAGACAACACGTTTCGCAGCTTTGGCGGAAGTCCGATTGTTTTGGGCCTGACTGTCTTGCCGTCGGCTCGCATTGGATTGGCGGGAGCTTACCGCGTCAGTGATGGTCAAGCTCTGGTCGATCTGGGGCAGCTCCGTCCTGGACCTGCACCCGTGCCGCTCAACCTGCGCGTTAGCAGTACAGGGCGCTACGATATCAGCGTCAGTTCGGCCAATTCCGGCAATTTGCGTCTGGGTGCCAGTGATTGGCTCATCCCCTATGATATGGCGATTGGCGGCAAGGCGATAAAACTGCGCGGTACCGATACAGTGTCATGGTCACATAAGCGCGGCATTCGCCAAGATTCGTTGCCAGTTAACTTCATAATCGGGAACACAGCAGACAAGCGCGGCGGGACGTATAGCGACGTAATATCGATCTCAATAAGGGCACGATAATAACAAATCGGCTCCTGTCCTAACCTCTTATTAGGCATTTATCTTAGGCACGTTCTACCAGAACATATTAAACTTGATGCGGCATTTAACATTTGAATTCAGCCCCTTTGGTGGAAGGAAATCAGATGTTGAAGACTACAGGACTTGTTACCCTTACTTGCGGCGCGCTTGTCGCGGCTCCTCTTGCAGCCAGCTCGAATGCCTCAATGGGCTTCCGGCTTAATGCGACAGTTCCGACGACATGTTCAGTCAGCATGCTGTCCACGCAAACCGGCTCCGCAAACGGCAATGCGGTTAATCTGGGAACAGTGCGCGAATATTGTAACGCTGCTCGCGGTTACCAAGTGATCGTTAGTTATACGCCCGGCACGCTGGATGGCGCAGAGCTGACTGCTGGCAATGACCGAATTGTGTTAGATGGCAGCGGCAGAGCCGTTCTTAGCCAAACAACTCGCCCACGCGTGCGTGAACGCGGATTGACGATTGTTCCAGGTGCAGCAGGCTTTGATACGTCGCAATTTCAGCTGGATATTGTTCCCAGCTGATCGCGGGTCGTTGCCTGCCAGTCCGCTTCTATAACTCCAGCGACTTCTCAATTTCCTTTAGATAGCGCGCCGCACCCTTTGCTTCCTCAAAGTTGGCTCCATGCTTCCAAGCATTGCGGTTGCCCTATGGTGCGCCGCAATTAGTCCCTCCGTGCGTCCCACACCCTTTGCCGCCCGTATAAGGTGAATGCTTTGACTGAGATCGGAGCATCTTGCTTGTTCTCAGCAAACATACCGCCAATGCTCCGAATGATGAAAGCTAGTCCGAGCGCAATTTTTCCAACGCTAGCATTTCTGATCCAAGTGGATGACATAGTTGATTTGCTCCATTTAGATAATAGCCGTGCATCGACCACTCCGGCACGACTAGGTCTTATATTTGCAGGTGAGCTTTGCGTTGTGCGGCCTTCAAAGGATGGTGCTGGGTCCGAACGATTTGTGGCGAAATTGCCGCTGAGAAGATTAGGGTTGGGGGACATTATGGCTGACTATGACAATCAGGAACTCGCTAAGAAATTGGCGGACGTTTCGAAGCAGCCAGAGCCCGATCTGCGCGGAAGTCCGATTTCGCCAGACCGTTACCATTCGATAGCAACGCCAGATTGTGACATATTCATGATTGCCGCGGGGCGTTATCTTGATCGATTTAAACGCCGCGATGGTGTGCGGAAAATCAGCCACCGACTTGCGGTTTACGATTGGAACCGAGTGGGCCCTTCGACCGACTGCTGGGACAGGGACAGTCTCGAAAACCCTATCGAATATGGCCAACGCGGCCATGCCGACGCGTCCTATGCACATCTGCTCGGCGTGATGCGCTAAGATGGCCGCTTTTGAAGAAGCGCCAATCGACGCGCCTAGTCCCGTATCGCCGGCTCGTGCGAATTACGTGCTGGCGGTCTTATTCTTAGTCATCATGCTCAACTTTCTGGATCGGCAAGTCATTTCGATTCTGGCGGAGCCGATCAAGCAGGAAATGGGACTGTCCGACAAACAGATCGGCCTGATGACCGGCCTATCGTTTGCGTTGTTTTACACCACTCTTGCCGTACCCGTCGCAGCGCTGGCGGATAAATGGAACCGCAGCTGGATCATTGCCATTGCTATCTCGTTCTGGTCGATCATGACCATGGTTTGCGGGTTGGCGCAAAACTTCACGCAAATGTTCCTCGCGCGCATTGGAGTCGGCGTTGGCGAATCCGCCTGTAGCCCCGCGTCGCACTCCTTGATCACAGAATATTTCCCGCCCGAACGCCGTGCTGGCGCGATGGGCATTTATGGGGCCGCGGTGCCGGTCGGAGCTTTTCTCGCCTATGCAGGTGGGGGCTGGGTTGTCGAAAACTTCGACTGGCGCACAGCATTCATCATGGCCGGCGCACCGGGCATCCTTTTGGGTATAATCGTCTGGCTTACGGTTAAGGATAAGCGCCGCGGAGTGAATTTGGCCGAGGCATTTAAGCCCAAACCCGGCGAGATGACTTTCAAGCAAGCGATGGCCGAATTGTCGAAAAAACGAGCCTATTGGCATTTGGTGATGGCGGGCATCTTGGTTCAGTTTGTCGCCTATGGCATCGGTGCATTTTACGGCGCTATTTATGTGCGCATATTCGATCTCAGTTATAGTGAGTTGGGCCTCAAACTTGGCATCATGGTCGGAGTTTTTGGAGTGCTCGGCGCGTGGATGGGCGGGCAAGTCAGCAATAGGGTTGATCGTAAAAATCCGGCCCGATCTTTGCTTATTGCGGCCGGTTTCTTCGTTCTCGCCGCGCCCTGCACATATGCGGCCGTCTCCGTCGAAAATCCGAACCTTTCGATCATCCTGCTTGGCATACTCACATTTGCAGCGACGTTCTATTACGGGCCCAATTTCTCGTATATTCAGGTGCTAGCGAGCGACCGCACACGGGCCATGGCTGTTGCCATTTACCTGCTCTTCAGCGGGCTGCTCGGACTGAGCATGGGACCGTTATTTGTCGGCGCAGTGTCGGACTTCATTTCCGGCGGAGATCCGTCCCTTGAGGCAGAGGGTATTCGCGGCGCTGTAGCAACAGCCGGGTTGTTTAACCTCTGGACGGCATTCCATTTCTGGCGCGCACAACGATGCATCGCAGCGGAAAAATCTGCCGCTTGAAGGCCGCGGAAGCCGACTTTTGCTGCGCTTTTAAATCGCTCGCCCGAACGTATTGCGGCACGTCCACAACTCACCCCAATTACAGCCTATCAGCGACAAATTGGATGATGCTGACAGCAGCCTGGCCGCTAGTTCAATCTTGGCGATAAGAGCGACTGATCTGGAAACGACCCAATTGGTCACGTTTGAACTAAGTATGACCTTCCGAGCTTTCGAACCAAAGAAAGCTCGCATATGAATTTACAAGTGATTTGGAAAAAATTCAGAAATCACCGTTAGTATCGAATTAAATCAACGCGATTACTGATGTCGCATGAGGCTGTTTATTTGAGGTTCTTTCTATCAATCCTACTTGTTGGCCTCTCTCTGATGCCTTCTCCGATACTGGCGCAGATTGCTGACCCAGACGATGTAAGCGGTCTTGTGTTCTGGGTTGATGCTAGTGATGTCAATGGGACGGGCATTCAACCTGCCGATGGCGCAACGGTGACAACTTGGGTCGACAAAAGCAGCGGTGGCAACAATCTGACTACCGCCGCTGGAACGGTTACATTCGAAGCCAGCGGGTTCGATGGCGTTAATCCTGGCCTGCGATTTCCTCTGGTTGCGCGGATGGCGGGGGCGAACCCGTTCGCTGGCAATTTTCAGAACCAGATGACTGTTTTTTTTGTGAATGCGAATGTCACGCTAACGAACAATTTTTCACTGACACTCAATGGAACCAATACGGGTTCAAACATCGCTGATGGGCGGTTTAGTTTTCACACGCCATGGATTGACAGCAGGCTCTATTTTGATGCTGGCGCCTGCTGTGGCTCAACGCGTTTGCGAGGAACCTTCGCGAACGCCCTTACTGAAACAACCCTAGTCACTGGGCTAAATGATGAGCCTGGAAACCGGCAATGGCTGAGGGTGGACGGACAAGCATTTCAAGCCGACGACACAGGGCACAACGCGAATGTTTCGCGCGGCGTTCATCTAGGAGACCTACCCAGTTCTCACACCTATAACGGGCGTTTCGCGGAAGTTGTCGTTTATAACAGAGCACTGAATCTGGCCGAGGTGGAGGATGTTGAATGCTATCTCCTCGCCAAATGGAAGCCAAGTGATGCACGCCCTGGCTGCGTGCAACCCATCAACGTTGTGAAAACCAGTCAAATTTGGAACCCGCTTGCGACCAGCGACTTTGCGCTCCCTGAAAATGACGTTCGCTACGAGATAGTCGTAACAAAACCCGCGAGCGCTGGGTTGAGTGATGACTCACTCTTTGTGGTTGATAGTCTCCCCTCAGAAGTCACATTCTTCAATGGTGATGTTGATGGTGGAGGGCCGGA
>JALZVZ010000083.1 GCA_023299945.1 Altererythrobacter sp.
ATTGAAATTCGCGCCCAAGCTCAATTTTCGGTCCGATGAAAGCTTTGATGAAGCAGAGCGGATCGAGACTTTGCTGCGCGATCCGAAAGTTGCCAGAGATTTGGATGAAGAGTTAGGTGATGGCGGCGAAGGTGATGACCAATGAGCGGCGTCTTCGCTACCGCTTTTTTGCTTGGTCTGCTGACTGCGCCTGAACAAGGGTTACAGCCTGTTCCAGGCGCACCAAAAGACGCGTGGCGCGGGACAACATCATTCCGCGATATCGAATTTGTGCCCGATGGCTGGAAGCTTTTTGATAAAAGTGAAGGCGATTTGGACGGCGATGGCCGGACCGATAGCGTGTTGATTATTCAGAAGAATGATCCGTCACTGGTGATCGAGAATGAGCGCAGTCTTGGCATGGATCGCTATGATAGCAATCCGCGCGCCGTGCTGGTTATACTCCAAGATCACCTTGGCCAATACAAGCTCGTCGCCAAAAGCGATACGATCATTCCTGATCATGACAGCCCGACAATCAGCGATCCGTTCGAGCAGGTGCGGATTGATAAAGGCTCGCTCCATCTGGGCATTGCTTTTTTTGCCAATGCTGGAAGTTGGTCGACGTCCAGCCGCCGTTTTCAGTTTCGGTGGGACGGCAAGGCGATGGCGCTGATCGGGTTTGAAATGAGCCATGTCCAACGAAACACTGGCGAAATGCGGCAATCCAGCGTCAATTACCTCAGCAAAAGGCGGCGGGATTCTGAGGGCAAGATTTCAGACAGCAAAGCCAATTGGAAATGGAGTGATATTCCCAAAGGGACCGCTCACACGTTGGGATCATTGGGCAATGGATTTGCTTTCGAAGGTTGAAAATTAGCGGCGATCGATCTGCTGTTTCAGGCCGATATTTCGTAACTATCTGAGTGTATTGGGGGATGATCTGGCGTTTGGCCTCATTTGGCCTCGTCTGGCCTCACGATCTAAAGAGCATCCAAAACCGCTTTTAGCGCGGCACCAAACGGGCTTTCAAATTGATGGTCACGGTCTTGCCAACCACCAATCCAAATGATGTCATGCCGTAATTGCGCCGGTTGATTTTCATCGTTCCGGTAAGTCCAATCGCCTTGCCCGCAGCCTGCGTCGGGGGGCGATCAAAGGTTACGAACAGCGTTTCTGAACGGGTCACGCCGCGGGCTGTCAGAGTGCCGGAAATCTTGCCCTGACGCGCGCTGGTCATAATCAGGTTAGAGCCCTTAAATGTCGCATCAGGGTATTTGTCGACCCAGAAGAATTTTTCTGATTTTAAACGCTGCAAAGTCAGCGCATCTGGCGCTTTAATGTTGCGCGTATGGATCTTCACATTGACCCGCGCCGCACTGGGTTTATCGGGCACAAAAATGACCGATCCTGTCAGCGTGTTGAAGGTCGCCGTGCGGCTGCCAATGCCCAAAAACGGCACTTTGACCGCGACACTGCTGGCCTTTGTGTCCAGTGTATAAGCTTGCGGCGCATTGCCGATCAGCAATGCAGCGATCAATGGCAACGAGGCCAGTTTCATAGTGGTTGGGGCAGGTGTCATAGTCTCTCCTTAGAGGGTCATTCGTTGCCCTAGCCTGAAAGGTTTCAGTCCTTAGTCCCCAGCGTTAACCCCTGAGCCTCAGTTCCCTGCGCCCGGCAAGGTGTAAGCAACCGGCGCATCTGGACCGAGCGGCAGCCCGAGATAGAACCACAGCACGATCAGCGCCGTGCCCGAAATCAGTAGGAATACTGAGTAGGGCAGCATCATCGCTGTCAGACTGCCGAGACCAAAATCCTTTTTCCAGCGCTGTGCAAACACCAGAATCAGCGGGAAATAGACCATCAACGGTGTGATGATATTGGTCGCGCTATCGCCGACACGGTACGCCGCCGTTGCGCCTTCCGGGCTAATCCCCAGCAGCATCAGCATTGGCACAAGGATCGGGGCGAGCAGCGCCCATTTTGCGCTCGCTGAACCGACGAACAAATTGAGCAAGCCGGTGAACAAAACCATCAGGCCGAGAACTAACGGGAGCGGCAATCCGGTGGACTCAATCGCATCGGCGCCGTGCACCGCTGAAATTAAGCCAAGGTTCGACCAATTGAACATGGCGACAAAATGCGCTGCGGCAAAAGCCAGCACGAGGTAATAGCCCATGTCTTTCATGGATTCAGACATCATATTGACCAGATCGCGGTGATTTTTGATCACGCCTGTTGCGCGGCCATAGGCCCAACCAGCGAGCAGAAAGAGCAGGAAGAAGGCGCCAACCAATGATTGGTAAAGTGGGCGCAGCTCTGAATGGATTGAACAGTCTGCTGGCGCAATGCCATCACATGCTGCCTCATTGATGAGGGGGGTTCCAGGCGCAAACACCATGAGCACCCATAGGCCGACAACAAACAATACGGCGAGCCCCGCATGGCGCAATCCCTTGGCAGCCAAAGGCCCGCTTTCCAGCGCGGGATCAGGGCTCATGCCTTCCTGATCATCGCCTGCAGATGCGCCGCCAGTCCACGCACCCAGACGCGGCTCAATAATCTTATCGGTAACGAGCCAAATAATCGGCAGATAGAGGAATGTCATCGCGGCGATGAACCACCAATTGCCCGCGATGTTTATGGTCCATGAAGGATCAAGCGACGAACCAGCCACGGCCTCTCCGGTTATACTAAAAAGCAAGGCGTCCAATTGGCCTGGCGATACATTCGCGCTGAAACCGCCTGATACGCCTGCAAAGGCTGCGGCAATTCCCGCTAGAGGATGTCTCCCTGCTGCGGCGAACATAATACCGGCAAGCGGGATTAGAACGACATATCCGGCATCTGCGGCATGGTTGCCGATCATTGCGACAAGGGCAATGACAGGGGTCAGCAAAGCCTTAGGCGCGCTTTTCACAGCGCTAGACATGCCGGCTGCAAAAAAGCCTGAGCGTTCCGCAACGCCTGCGCCCAACATCACGACGAGCACATATCCAAGCGGGTGGAAGTGGGTGAATGTCTTTGGCATTTCGACCCAAAGTCGCTGGATATTGTCGGGCGACAAAAGGCTGAGCGCTTCGATTTGGAGCGGCGCGCCGGTCGCCTCATCAAGCGTCGTAGGGTGGAGCGCTGATACGCCGGACAATGCAGCAATCACCGACACAGCCACCAGCGCCAGGATTAAGTAAAAGAACAGGAACACCGGATCAGGCAATTTATTGCCGGTGCGTTCAACCCAGCCCAAAATGCCTTTTTGCGTCTCGTTTTGCGTTGCAGCTGCGGCTGCCCCATTACTTGCCATTACGAAATTCTCGCCCTTTGTTAGTCCCTTTTAACGGGGGCTAGCATTGCGAGTTCAGCCTGTCTCCCCTCTGAATAAAATTGTGCGACTGGCGGGCGGGCGCAGTTGGTATTATGCTATAATGTATGGCCAAGCTCTATTTCTATTATGCCAGCATGAATGCGGGCAAATCGACCACGCTTTTGCAGGCGGATTTCAACTACCGTGAACGCGGCATGCGCACCATGTTGTGGACAGCGGCGCTGGATGATCGGTCTGAGGGCAAGCCGATTTCAAGCCGCATCGGGCTGGAAGCAAATGCGCAACGCTTTGATGCGGATACGGATTTATGGGTTGAGGTAAAAGCGCAGCATGCACTCGGCGCGCTCGATTGTGTGCTTTTGGATGAAGCGCAATTCCTCTCCAAAACGCAAGTTTGGCAATTGGCGCGCCTCTCGGATGAAGCCGGTATTCCGGTCCTATGTTACGGATTGCGGACAGATTTTCAGGGCGAATTGTTCCCCGGTTCTGCTGCCTTGCTGGGCATTGCCGACAGTCTGGTTGAGCTGAAAGCGGTGTGCCATTGCGGGCGCAAGGCCAGCATGAATTTGCGGGTCGACGGTGATGGCAAAGCAATCAGCGAAGGCGCGCAGACAGAGATTGGCGGCAATGAAAGCTATGTCGCTTTGTGTCGCAAGCATTTTTCTGAGGCCTTGGCTTGAAGGCATACTGGCCTAGCGGGCAAGCATGATTGCGCCTAAGCCTGCTGAATGAACGAAACGCTCACGCAAATACTCATCATTGCACCGTGCCTGATTATCGCGATTGTCTTTCACGAGGTTGCGCATGGATTGGCCGCACTGAAATTGGGTGACACCACGGCAAGGGATTTGAACCGGCTCAGCCTCAATCCGCTGCGCCATGTCGATCTGGTGGGCACTTTGCTGGTTCCCGGCGCTTTAGCACTGGCTGGCGGGCCCCCTTTTGGCTGGGCTAAGCCCGTGCCTGTGCGCAAGGATCGGCTCAATAATCCACGTTTCGGGATGATGGCTGTGGCTGCGGCTGGACCAGCGTCGAACTTTGTAATGGCGCTGTTTGGAGCGGTGGGATTGGGGCTGGCCGCGATGATAGCCGGACCGGTTAGCGGGGATGAGCCAACGTTGTTTGTTCAAGCCATCGGCTTTTTCATCCTGATCAATGTTTTCCTAGGCGTGTTCAACCTTCTGCCGATCCCGCCGTTTGATGGGTCGCATATTCTGGAAGGTGTGTTGCCGCCCTCGCTCGCGCAGCATTACGCGCGGCTGCGACCCTTTGGTATGATGTTGTTTATGGGACTGGTTATGCTGACATGGTTTGCGCCAGAGCTCGGCGTGCTGGAAAACACGATTGGCAAGCCGGCGACATGGGTAATGGAGCAATATTTCGGTATTGCCGGCGCGATTGCGGGTTAATTTGTCCCTAGCGACTACCCCTAGCAGCATCGATAAATTGCGCCGATGGGTGCTTGGCCAACAATTGCGCAAGCCAATCCTCGCGTAGGCTATTGTCCACCAAAGCAACAATACACCCGCCAAATCCTCCGCCGGTTAGCCGTGCGCCTATCGCGCCCATAGCCACCGCATCGGCAACCAATGCGTCGATTTTCGGTAGGGAAATATCGAACAAATCGCGCATGGAGGCATGGCTTTCATTCATCAGCGAGCCGAGCTGCTTCATTGCCCCAGCCTCTAGCGCATCTGCCGCAGCCAGCACCCGGGCGTGTTCGGTGGCGCAATGCAATGCGCGGGAACGGGCAGGCTGCGCCAAATCACTGGTCTTGATCATTTCGGGGTCCAGCAGGCACAAATCCTGCGTTCCAAAATGCGCCTTGGCTATGTCGCATTCTTGCTTGCGTGACGCATAACGTCCCTCGTTCAATTGGCGCGAGATGCCCGAATGCAAAACCACCAGTTGGTGCGAGGCGGGCAGTGGCAGCAAGCGGTATTTAAGCGTTTTGGTATCGAGCGCCATGGCCGCGCCCGGCTTGGCAAGGGCCACTGCCATTTGGTCCATTATACCGCATGGCACACCTAGAAAATCATTCTCCACACGCCTTGCTGCGAGCGCAAGTTCAACATCAGTCCAAGCTGCGTTAGAGACCGAACGCGCAGCTTTTAAGACCGCTACGATCAGCGCTGCGGAGGACGATAGGCCTGCGCCTACCGGAATAGCCGAGCTGACAGTAATATTGGCGCCGCCTGTCAGCATCCCTAGCGCAATCGCCTCTCGTATGGCGCCAAGCGCGGCATCAGACCAAACGGCTTGCGCAACGTCCGTCAAATGACGGGTCACAGGCTTGGTATATTCAGTGGATTTCAGCACCAGCTGGCGATCTTCGCGCGGCGTTAGCCCAAGCCTCAGCGATACTGACAGGGCTGCGGGCAGTACCATGCCGCCATTGTAGTCAGTATGTTCGCCGATAAGGTTGACGCGGCCCGGAGCGCTGGCGGCAAAACTCTTGGCCATATTAAACCATCTCTTTGAGGGCTTTAACCGCTGTTTCTGGCATAACATCAATTGTAAACACACCGGAGTGTTGTTCAACCCCAGCGAGGTATTTTATCCGGCCTGGCGCGCGGAAAAGGGGATAAAACTGGACAGAGAAATGGTGATTTTGACCAAGGCCGAGCACGGGATTGGGGGCAGCGTGAAAGCCCATCATCGTGGCGGCTGGTCCTTCGAACAAAGCATCATAGCGGCGCGTGATTTCGCCCATCCAATAGGCTAGTCCCTCCAATTCCTCAGCTGAGCATTCCCATGGCCCTGCGCGGCGTTCGACCGGGGCGAGCCAAACCTCATATGGGAAACGCGCAAAGCGCGGCACAAAAGCTGCGATCCCGCCTTTTACGCCTAGCCCATATTCACCCATGCAATCTGCGATTTCACGTTCCAGCGAATAGCCGCCAGCAAAAGCCTCTGCCTCGTTGCGTGCAACCAAGGGAATGCGCTCAAATCCGTAAATTTGCCCATGCGGGTGATGGAGTGTGACGCCCACTGCATCGCCGCGATTTTCAAATGGAAGGACATAGGCGCAGCCAGCATCGAACAATGCGGAATAGCGGTCGGTAATGGCGGCAAGCAATATTTGGCGGCGATCGCTGCCGATAGTGTGCAGACTGCCACTGGCATCGGGTGCGTAAACGACGACTTCGCATGCGCCCTTGGCCGGCTCAATATCGATACCATTTAGCGGCTCAGGCGCGGCTGCATCCCCGTGAAATGCGGCGAACTTATTGTCGAAAACCGCGCATTCAAAATCGGCAAAAGGAATTTCAGTGGCAGGGCCATCCGGCTGTGTTGGGGCAAGCGGATCATCGGCGGCAGAGGGCTTGAACGTGCGGTTCTGCCGGTGTGCAGCATAGACATTCCATTCTCCGCGCAAGGGATGGAAGCGCAATTCGCCGCCCAAAGGTAAGGGGTGAGCCATTGCGTCATTGGATTGGTGCAGTGGCTCTTCGCTATGCGGTGTGCGCCCATATAGCCGCAGCATGCGCCCGTCCGCTTTGGAAAAGTCACGGCGATAGATGGGCGCTCCGCCAATGACCCTATCAAGTTTTACAGGCTTGCTCATTCAGTGGTTACTTGCCGCGCCTCAAACCAAGCTGCGACCTTGGCCTGCGCGCCTGCGTCCAAATGCAATTTCAGCTTGCTGCGCCGCCACAATACATCCTCAGCCGTGAGGGCAAATTCATGCGTCACCAGATATTCCAGCTCGGCTGCATATAGATCGCCGCCTATATGTTCGCCAAGGTCACTGGTGCTTTGCGCTTCATTCAAAACGGCATCAATCCGCATGCCATAGGCGCGCACCAAACGCCGGACCATGGCACGCGGCAGAAATCCATAACGCGCCGCGCATTCATCTATGAAAGCATCCACATGGTCGGGATCAAACCCGCCGCCCGGCAGGATCGCGTCAGCTGTCCATGCCTCGCCGCCCAATCCGCCCAATTTGGCCAAAGCATGTTCCGCCAGCTTGCGGAAAGTGGTGATCTTGCCGCCAAAGATGGAAAGGATCGGAGGTTGGCCGTCCTTATCATCCAACTCAAACACATAGTCGCGCGTCACGGTCGAATTATTGGCCGATTTGTCATCATATAATGGCCGCACGCCGGCATAGCTGGAGACGGCATCAACAGGCGTGATTTTGGTGGCGAGATATTCATTCGCTGCATCACACAGATAGGCGCTTTCCTCGGGTGAAATATCTATGCCGGATGGATCGCCTTTGAACCCCTGATCGGTTGTGCCCACTAGCGTAAAATCGCGCTCGTAAGGAATGACAAAAATGATCCGGTCATCCTTGTTTTGGAAAATGTAGCAGTGATCGCCCTCGAACAATTTCGGAAAGATCAGATGGCTGCCCTTCACAAGCCGCAGGTTTTGATGAGAGGCGGCAGGATTGGCCTTGCCCAACACTGCGTCCACCCAAGGGCCTGCGGCGTTCACAATTGCTCGCGCAGTGATGCGCTGTTCACCGCCCGATGCGTCTTTGAGCGTGGCACTCCAGCTGTCTGCGCCGCGCTCCAGCCCGGTACATTCAGTGCGCGTACGAATGTCTGCGCCGCGCTCTTTTGCATCCATGCAATTGAGAACCACAAGCCGCGAATCCTCCACCCAGCAATCGGAATATTCAAAACCGTGGGTCAGCCGGTCTTGCAGGAAATCGGCATGAGCCCCGTCGCGCAAATTCACCGTTGTGGTCGCGGGCAGCAATTTGCGTCCGCCCAAATTGTCATAAAGAAACAGGCCGAGACGCAGCATCCATTTGGGCCGCAATCCCTTATCATGGGGAAGGACAAAACGCAGCGGCCAGATGATATGCGGCGCTGCTTTTAACAGGCGTTCACGCTCGATCAGGCTTTCACGCACAAGGCGGAATTCGAAATGTTCCAGATAGCGCAATCCGCCATGCACCAGCTTGGTTGAGGAGCTGGAGGTGTGGCTGGCCAGATCATCCTTTTCCACGAGGCACACTTTCGCCCCGCGCCCTGCTGCATCACGGGCAATCCCTGCGCCATTGATGCCGCCGCCAATCACAAGAAGGTCGTAAATTTCGTCGCTCATTCTGCGCTTTCCAAATGATAGATCAGGCATGTGTCGGGGAAGGTGAGGGGCGGCTGAATGCCGTAGCCCATCAGTGCTGCGCCGGTGAAAACATGGCCCTCGGCGTCAAGCGCGGCGGCGTCAATAATGGAAGGCGCGCTAATTGAGGGGTTTTCCAGCGGCCAGACCAATTTTGTGCGGTAATGCTTGGCCGGATCGAGCCCGCTGAATTGGAGGCGCTGTGGATGCGTGCCGGGTTCTTCATCCAGTTTGGCATAGGAGAACAGCGCTTGCGATTGATCCTCAGCCACGCAGCCTACCGTATTGATATGCGGCGCAGTGTCGAGCCGCACAATTTTTCCACTATGGATTAAAACGCGGTGGCGTTTGTGCAATGCGATGGCCGCTTTGAGCACAGCGAGTTCCTCTGCACTTTCGCTGCGCAGATCCAGCTCCATACCCATATGGCCAAAGATCGCTGTGCCTGCACGAAATGCCATGGAAAAACGCCTGCCAGTGATATGGCATTTTTCTGGCCCGACATGATTGCCTAGCACGGACAAGGGGAAGAAATAGCTAGCCCCGCGCATGATGGAATGGCGGGCGCGGGCATCATTATTGTCCGAAGTCCATATCCGGTCGGTGCGGCGCAATATACCGAAATCGGCGCGGCCTCCGCCTGATGCGCAGCTTTCTATTTCCAATGCTGGATGAGTGTTTCGCAATTCGCTGATCAGCGCATAAACTGCATGAGTTTGGCGATGCATTGCGGCGCGCCCGCTGGCATCTGCGGGGTGATGGGTGTCACGGTTCATATCCCATTTGATGTAATCAATGCTATATTCGCTGACCAGCGCGCTGATCTTGTCGAACAGGTAATCGGACACTTCTGCCCGCGTTAGATCGAGCGTGTGCTGACCTCTGAACGGAACCGTTTGCGCGCCTTCCGCCTGCAAAATCCAATCAGGGTGCGCACGGAATAAGTCGCTGTCGGGATTGACCATTTCAGGTTCGAACCAAAGGCCAAACTCCATACCCAGCGCTTTGACCCGGGAAACCAGCTTGTGCAGGCCTTTGGGGTAAACGTCTGAGGATACCCACCAATCGCCAAGCCCAGCATTGTCGCCGCGCCGGCTGCC
>JALZVZ010000084.1 GCA_023299945.1 Altererythrobacter sp.
CCGCGCTTCTTTCGTCCTTCAACCGCTGGACTGATGGGCGCAGCAATGGCCATTGGCAGATTGCGTGGATTTGATCGGAACCAACTCACCGACTTACTTGGCTGCGCCTACAGTCAGGTCTCTGGCACGATGCAGGCCCATTGGGAGGGCTCCGACATTTTGCCGCTGCAAGTGGGTATCGCCGCACGAGCAGCGTTGACAGCTGCCGATCTGGTGGAGGCCGGGGTGAGCGGTCCGCATGACGTTGTGGATGGCAAGTTCGGCTATTTCAAGTTGATTGAAGCCACTGACGGCCTTGGACCGCAATTCGATGCTTGGGGCAAGCCATGGAAGATCACCGAGGTTGCGCACAAGCCTTTTCCAGCGGGCCGCGCGACGCAGTCGACCTTGACGGCGGTCAGAGATTTTAAGCAAGAGCATGATTTTACGATGGACGATGTGGAGTGCCTAACGGCCCGCGTCCCACCGCTGATCATGCTTCTGGTTGGCCGAGAATGGCGCGCAGAAATGCCCGCTGCTTATGCTCGGCTTTGCCTGCAATTTGTCGCGCCCTTAATGATCCGCGACGGTTTTGTTGACCCTCGAGTCTTTACGATTGAGCAGTTCGCAAGCGATTTGGCGAAGGGAGATGCCGCGAAGGTCCGCGTGGAACTGGACGACAATCCCAATCCGAATGCACTGGGCCCTCAAGAGATCACAATCAGACTGACGGACGGCCGCGTTCTTCACCGCGCGATTGATGTTCCCTTCGGTTCGCCCAAACTGCCGATGACCCGCGCGGATCAGCTCAAAAAAGGCGCGTTCTGCTGCGAGGTCGCTAACCGGCCGGATTGCAGCGAGGAAATATACGCAAGGGTTTGGCAGTCAGGAGAATCCACTAGAATGCAAGAGATCATCCAGCTGGTCAGTGGTGAAAGAGAGGACACATAATGGCACTTTCGAGGCGGCTACTAATCGATGCAGGGGTCAAAAACTTCTTCGAGAAGCTCAACGCACACGACCTTGATGGGGTTATGGCGGGGATCACCGAAAATTGCGAGATGCGCATTCCAAGCAGCAACTTTACATATACCGGCAAAGCCGCTTTGCGCGATCATCTGCAAGATTTCATAGCAAGCTTTCCCGTTGTCAATTTTCGCGATTTCACGGTTGTCGCAGATTTAGAAAACTTACGATTAGCGGTGCGCTTCAACATTTCGTTAGTCGATGATGATGGCGAGGAAACGCACATGTCCAACTGTAACTTCTTCGAAGTGAACGAAGCAGGACTGCTAGACGATATTCTCATTTTCGCTTCGGCCCCGCTTAGCAAGGGTTTCGAAGTCGGATCATCCACCTGAAAAACTCCCTTAAGAAATAAGGAATAACTATGTCCAACGCCGATGAAATCAGAGAGAATATGCCGCTCCTCGCCGCGAATGAGGGCGTTTGGGAGGGCGTGTATCGTTACTATGATGCGGTCACCGGAGAGCTGATTGATTCGCATAAATCGCGGCTGCTGTGCCGCATCCCAGAAGATGGCAAACCATCGGACTACCATCAGACCAACTATTACTACTGGGATGATGGAAAGTTCGAGACCCGCGAATTTCCTGCCGACTATAAAGACGGGCGGATCTGGTGGGACAATGATCTGATCAAAGGCTGGGCTTCTACTATGCAGCCGGATGATAGGAACCTGTCCACCTGCCTCAATTGGGTCCGCAAAAATGAAGCCGGGATTTACCTGTATGAGATGATCCAAGTCGATGACGCAGTCGAGAACCGCGCCCGCACGTGGCAATGGTTCCGCGACGGCAAATGTTACATGCGGACCTTGATCGACGAACATAATGTTTCAAGAGATTGGAAGAGCTGGGACAATTTTGAACCTCCAGTGGATTGAGGTCTGACAAAGTCTTTGGTTTGACTATCGAATGGAATGAATGAGGTGAAGGAAATGGCTGTAATGAACGAAGTCAAAAACGCTTACTGTTTTGCTCAAAAAGCGGTGCTAGCCTGTGCTGTTTTTGCTTTGGCCGCTTGCGGGCCAAGCGCGCAAGGAGATGTTCAACCGACCGCCAAGGAATTGGATCAATATCGTGAGCAATTGTCCTCTCGCCTGAGCGATCCCGTCAAGCGGTCCAACATTATTGCCAAAGTTATGGGCTCAACTGAGGAACGCGAGCGGCATGCCTTTTTGAAGTTTCATATCTTTGGTTTTGCCGGAGACGGAAACCTCGTTCCGCTGTTTACGATGAACAATTATGTCGTACAAAAATGGTCCCCGGGCGAGGCAGCGGGGAGCTTCTCGGTCGATCACTATGAAGTGGGCTATTATTCAAAATTTGACGAAGAAGCCCAGATTGATAGCTTCATCAATCCGCTAACAGATGAAGAAGTGGACCTGCCGAATTTCGTGCTCGGCCCGCTGGCCCGAGAATATACCGCTCAGCCATCAGATTCACGGGCGAGTTTTGCACCCGACCCTTTGAACATAACACTGATTGGAGACCGGGTTTATGTCCCCACACTGACGACCCTCGCGTTTCCCACCCGCATGCCTCCTGGAGATTGGGGGCCATATTATACTGGTCCGATGACCTATTGGGATTCCATGCTGGTTTTCTCAGCTGATGTTGAGGACGTCTTAAACGATGATCTCACCCACACTGATGCTGAGATGCATATGCAGAACCTTGTGAGCTGGGCCCCGTTTCTTAAAATGGGTCAAGCACAGGGTAGGACCATGGTGCGCGCCTATGGGCAGCACATTTCGGGCTTCGACGCTTTGCCAGCAGAGGTCCGCGAGAATTTCAAAAAACACACACCGGAAATTTTTGACATCGAGGGCTGGACGGAATTACGCATGGATTCGATCGATCTGGTAAATGATCTTTTGGAGAAGCGCGAAAATGGCACGCTCGACATTGATCAACCCGGCTACCGCCCCAAACCTGTGAAGCCGTTGACTGGCCCATCGCAGTAAATCCGTGGTCTTTCCTAATCCTGATTTTGGACGTGCCCGGGCGGCGGAGGCATGCCCTGTCTGCGACGATGCGAACATCACCAATTTGATTGTATCGACGCAGCGTGCAGAAACGAATTAGATGCCGGACATTGAAGCCAAATTTGGTGAATTCCGGCGGCATTCCGGCGCGTTGATT
>JALZVZ010000085.1 GCA_023299945.1 Altererythrobacter sp.
GTTTTGCGCACAAATGGCAAAGGCGCATATGGGGCCAAAGCTTCAGACAAAACCACCGGACCACTGCCCGGACCTCCGCCGCCATGAGGCGTAGAGAAGGTCTTGTGCAGATTGATATGCATTGCATCGACGCCAAGGTCACCGGGGCGCACCTTGCCGACAATCGCGTTGAAGTTTGCACCGTCGCAATAGACGAACCCGCCTGCTGCATGGACCGCATCGGCGATTTCTTTGAAGTCGCGCTCAAACAGACCGCAAGTGTTGGGATTGGTGATCATCACCGCCGCCACATCAGGGCCAAGGCGCGCTTTTAATGCCTCAACATCAACGCGCCCTTCAGGTGTCGCAGGGATATCTTCCACACGGTATCCGGCAAAGGCGGCAGTGGCGGGATTGGTGCCATGTGCGCTTTCAGGGCACAGCACGACTTGGCGGGCATCGCCGCGAGCGGTTAGTGCGGCACGGATCGCAAGGATACCGCATAATTCGCCATGCGCACCCGCCTTAGGGCTCATCGCAACGGCGGGCATTCCGGTCAGTTTCTTGAGCCAATCGCCCAGCTCATACACAACTTGCAGCGCGCCTTGCGCCGTGCTGGCGGGGGCCATCGGATGCACATCGGCAAAGCCGGGCATGCGCGCGACCTTTTCATTGAGGCGCGGGTTATGCTTCATCGTGCAAGAACCCAGCGGGAAAAAGCCCAGATCAATACCGTAATTCTGGCGGCTGAGGCGGGTGTAATGGCGCACGGCTTCCGGCTCTGTCAGACCGACCAGACCGATGGCTTCCCTGCGCTCCATCCCGCCCAAACGGTTGGGCAGCTCGGCCTCGACATGCTCAAAATCAACGCCGGTAGTCTCGGCATGACCGATTTCAAACAGCAATGGCTCCTCGAGCATCAATGCGCGATTGCCAGTGACCGTGCCGGTATCGGCAATTGTCGCCTCTCCCATGGCAGGTTTCCAACCGGATTTGTTTGGGGCCTGTGCAGAGGTGCTCATGACAGTTTCTCCCCAAGGGCTACCGCCAGCGCTTCAATATCTTCCTCGGCGCAGGTTTCTGTGACAGCGATCAGCAATGCGTCGTCCAATTCAGGATGCCCCGGATAAAGCCGCGCCAGACTAACCCCTGCCAGCACGCCATCATCGGCCAAATCGCGCACAATCTGGCGCGCATTTGCACTCAGCTTGACCGCAAATTCGTTGAAGAAGTTTTGCGTAATAATCTCAACGCCCGGCACCTTGGCCAGCCGTTCTGCCGCGATGCACGCAAGACGGTGGTTCTCCATCGCAAGTGCAAGCAAACCTTTCTCGCCCAGCAAGGTCATGTGAACAGTAAAAGCCAAAGCGCACAGGCCCGAGTTGGTACAAATATTCGAGGTCGCTTTCTCGCGCCGGATGTGTTGTTCGCGCGTGCTGAGCGTGAGCACATAGCCGCGCTTCCCCTCTGCATCCTGCGTCTCGCCGCACAGACGGCCAGGCATTTGGCGCACATGTTTTTTGTCACGCACGGCAAACAGGCCGAGATATGGCCCGCCAAATTGCAGACCGACGCCAATTGATTGCCCTTCGCCCACGACTATATCTGCGCCCAATTCGCCCGGCGATGCAATCGCGCCCAGCGCCACAGGCTCTGTCACGACCGCGATTAGCAAAGCGCCTTTAGCATGGGCTGCCTCGACAACCTTTGACAGATCAGAAACGCGTCCCAAAATGTCAGGATATTGCACCACAACGCAGGACGTCTGTTCATCAATCCGGCTAATCAGCCCTTCCAGATCAGGCTCCGGCTGAACGGTGGGCGCACTGTCAGCAATCACATCGCCGGTGAACTGCGCCATCGTTTTGACAACCTCAGTGTAATGCGGGTGGAGCGCACCAGACAGAACCGCGCGGTTTTTGCGGGTCACACGTCCAGCCATCGCCACTGCTTCCCAGCATGCAGTCGAGCCATCATACATCGATGCATTGGCCACCGCGCAGCCATACAACCGCGCCACTTGCGTTTGAAATTCAAACAACATCTGCAGCGTGCCTTGCGCGATTTCAGGCTGATACGGCGTGTAGGCCGTTAGGAATTCGCCGCGCTGAATCACCGTGTCCACGCTGGCGGGGATGTGATGACGGTATGCGCCAGCACCAAGGAAGAAGGGCGCATCGGCCGCCGCCAAATTCTTCTTCGACCGTGCGCGCATATGCCGCTCAACCGCCATCTCGCTCATATGCATTGGCAAACCGCGAATAGGCCCGTCCAGCCGCGCGGCCTCTGGCACATCAACGAACAGATCATCGATAGTGGAAGCGCCAACGCGCTCCAGCATATCGCCGCGATCAGTGTCATTTAGGGGAAGATAGCGCATGGGTTTCGCTCGCTTAAAATGGGGTTGCGTGTGTTTGGATACAGATCAGCGGGCGATCAAAGCCCATCGACAAACGCCTTATAGCCTTTGTCATCCATCAAGCCTTCCAGCTCTGATCGGTCGCCAATGGTCATGCGGAAGAACCAGCCGTCTTCTTCGGGCGAGGTGTTGACCAGCGCAGGCTCCTCTTCCAGCGCGCCATTGCCCTCGGTCACTTCGCCGGTGATCGGCGCGTAGACATCGCTGGCGGCCTTAACGCTTTCAACCACGGCTGCATCGCCGCCCTTATCCAGCGCAGCGCCCACATCGGGCAATTCAACAAATACAATATCGCCCAATTGCTCTTGCGCGTAATCTGAAATGCCGACCGTGGCGCTATCGCCTTCAACGTCGATCCATTCGTGTTCATCGGTAAAATAGCGTGGCATTGAAATTAGCTCCCTCGGTAATAATTATGCGGTACAAAAGGCATGGGTGTAACGGTTGCGGGCAGACGTTTACCCCGCACCTCAATATCAAGGGCTGTGCCCTTTTTGGCGTGCGCGGCATCGACATAGGCCATGGCGATAGGCTGGCCGAGCGTGGGCGAGAACCCGCCCGATGTAACCGTGCCGACCTGCGTATCGCCTGCGAACACAAGCGCACCTTCGCGCGCGGGCATGCGACCATCCAGTGTCAATCCGATGCGGCGCTGTTTTGGTCCTGCTGCAAACGCGGCCATGACAGGCTCCTGCCCCATCCATGCGGAACCATCCGAGGGCAGTTCGCGGCGCGATTTGGACAGAGCAAATTTCAAGCCTGCGGAAATTGGATTGGTTTCCTCGGTCAGGTCATGCCCGTAAAGCGGCAGGCCTGCCTCAAGGCGCAGGCTGTCGCGTGCGCCCAGCCCTGCTGGATTGACACGGTCATCGCGGGTCAAAGCATTGGCAAAGGCCTCAACATGCTCAGCGGGTATGGCAATTTCAAATCCATCTTCGCCAGTATAACCTGAACGACTAATCCAAAGCGGCACTGTCCCCCCACTCGGAGCGCCCCACTCAAAGAAACCAGATGTCATAAAGGTCAATGCGCCCGCGCCCGGAGCCAAGCCTTCAACCACATCTGCAGCCTTTGGCCCTTGCAAAGCGAGCAGCGCATTATCAGCATAATGAGTGAGCGTAATTTCATCGGCCAAATGCTCGCGCAGATGAGCAATATCATCCCATTTCACTGCGCCATTCACGACCAGCGCAATCGACTTGCCAGTGTTGGTAATGATCAGATCATCCAGCACACCGCCCGCCTCATTCAACAGCAAAGAATAGCGCATGCGCCCTTCGCTCAATTGTGAAATGTCACCGGGAACCAACGCTTCTAATGCCTGCGCGGCAGCGGCCACATCACCGTCTGGCCCGACCAGCCCAAGCTGGCCCATATGGCTGACGTCGAATAGGCTGGCACTTTCCCGCGTCCAATTGTGTTCAGCGACAATGCCGCCATTTTCACCTGTATATTGGATCGGCATATCATAGCCGGCAAACGGCACCATGCGCGCACCATTGGCACGGTGCCAAGCGTCAAGCGGCAATGGGTCCAGCGGCATGTCACCTTCTGGCATATCATCGTCTTGCGTGAGGTCGTTTTGTGTATGGTCGTCGCTCAAATCAGATTCCCCGCACAGCTAGGCCACGCCTCAAAATGAAGCGCAGTGCACACTGCCCCCTCTGTCGGGAAACCTGAGAGCTTAACAAAGGCGCCATGACAGCGGCCTAAGCCTTCCCCTTCGGTGGCTGTGAGCCCAATGGCCCAAAGCGCTTTCCAGAGTGCCGATCACATCCCGGTCCATTTGCCTGAGAGTTTCCGGGGCGGTTGCTCCTTCGGCGTTCACCACCACAATTGCGGCGCGAACTCTCCCGATGATGTGTCTACAGAATCACTTCCATAGCGACGGATTTTGTCTGTGCGATTCCGTTTGCAGCGTCAATCGAGATTTGGACGCAACCAGCGTTCCGCCGTGGATAGTTCAACGCCGCGCCTGTTGGCGTATTCCTCCAATTGATCGCGGCCAATACGCGCAACGCCAAAATATTCCGCCTCTGGGTGGCCAAAATAAAAGCCCGAAACCGCAGCGGTGGGATACATCGCATAGCTTTCCGTCAGCGTCAGCCCTGTGTTTTCCTCTGCATTCAGCAGCTCAAAGAGGATCGGCTTGAGACTATGATCAGGACAGGCTGGATAGCCAGGCGCAGGGCGAATACCGCGATATTGTTCTTTGATCAGCGCTTCATTCGTCAATTGCTCGCCGGCGGCATAGCCCCACAAATCGGTGCGGGTGTGCTGGTGAAGACGTTCTGCAAAAGCCTCTGCAAAACGGTCCGCCAGTGATTTGAGCAAGATATCGGAATAATCATCCTTATCCGCTTGGAAGCGTTCTGAATGCGGCTCAATCCCGTGAATGCCAACCGCAAAACCGCCAATCCAATCGCCGTCAGGATCGATGAAATCGGCCAGACACATATTGGCGCGGTCACGGCTTTTCTTCACCTGTTGGCGCAGGAACGCCAGCCGCACATGCTCTTCTCGGCGAACACGGTGGATCACAACATCATCGGCCCCATCACGCGCGCATGGCCAAAGCCCAGCCACTCCGCGCGCTGTCAGCCATTTCTCCGAAATGATCTGGTCGAGCATCGCATCTGCGTCGGCTTTCAAACTGCGGGCTGTTTCGCCCACAACATCATCGTGCAAGATCGCCGGATAATTGCCATGCAATTCCCATGCGCGGAAGAATGGCGTCCAATCGAATAGCTCGCGCAGCTCTTCCAACGGCCAATCGTCAAAACGGTGCACGCCGGGCTGCAATGGCGGCGCGGGCTTATCATTAAGGAAAGCATCGTAATAATTGGCCCGTGCCTCATCCAAAGTCAGCAACGCCTTGGGGCCTTTGCCCGCGCGCGCATCGCGCACTTTTTCATATTCGTCAGCGGTGTCTTCAACAAAGCCATCGCGCTGCGTGTCCGACAAGAGTTTCGAGGCAACACCCACTGCGCGGCTGGCATCCAACACATAGATGACCGGGCCATCATACGCCGGAGCAATCCGCAGCGCAGTGTGGACTTTGGACGTGGTCGCCCCACCGATCAGCAGCGGCATCGTCATTTCAGCCCGCTGCATTTCTTCAGCAACGGTTACCATTTCATCCAATGAAGGCGTAATCAGACCCGACAGCCCGATCATATCGGCATTGTGATCCTTGGCCGCTTTCAAAATGTCATTCCATGGGACCATCACGCCCATATCTATGACTTCATACCCATTGCATTGCAGCACGACGCCGACAATATTCTTGCCAATATCGTGCACATCACCCTTCACCGTGGCCATGATGATCGTGCCTTTGGCCTTCGCATCGCCGCCGCCCAGCAGCGCTTTTTCCGCTTCGATAAAGGGGATGAGATGCGCCACAGCCTTCTTCATGACGCGGGCGGATTTAACCACTTGAGGTAGGAACATTTTGCCGCTGCCGAACAAATCGCCAACGACATTCATGCCGTCCATCAGCGGGCCTTCGATAACCTCAATCGGACGTCCGCCAGCCACCTCGGTGGCGGCGCGCATTTCCTCTGTGTCATCGACAACATGCGCGTCGATACCCTTGACCAGTGCGTGTTCCAGCCGTTTGGCAACCGGCCAGCTGCGCCATTCCGCTGCCTTCTTTTCTTCTTCTACCGATTGGCCTTTGAAGCTTTCTGCAAGTGCAATCAGCCGTTCGGTCGCGCTATCGCCGTCTTCACCGTCGCCGGTGCTGTCGCCAGCCTTTGAACGCATCAGGATCACATCCTCGCAGGCATCGCGCAGTACGGGATCAATCGTGTCATAGACATCCAGCTGACCCGCATTGACGATCGCCATATCAAGGCCAGCAGGGATTGCGTGGTAGAGAAACACAGAGTGCATCGCGCGGCGCACTGTCTCATTCCCTCGAAAGCTGAAGGAGAGATTGGAAAGCCCGCCGCTGGTTTTTGCACGCGGGCAGGCGGCCTTAATCTCTTGGCACGCCTCAATGAAATCCAAGCCATAACGATTATGCTCAGCAATGCCGGTAGCCACGGCAAAGACATTGGGGTCGAAGATTATGTCTTCTGCCGGAAAACCAATGCCGGTCAGCAGATCATAGGCGCGTTTGCAGATTTCGACCTTGCGCTGCTTTGTGTCCGCTTGGCCCGTCTCATCGAACGCCATCACGACCACAGCTGCGCCATAAGCCATGCACAGCCGCGCCTGTTCTAGGAATTGCTCCTCGCCCTCTTTCATCGAGATTGAGTTCACGATCGGCTTGCCCGAAACGCATTTTAAACCAGCCTCAATCACGCTCCATTTGGAGCTATCGACCATAATTGGCACGCGGGCGATATCGGGTTCCGCCGCGATCAATTTGAGGAAAGTCGTCATCGCATATTCTGCGTCGAGCAGACCTTCGTCCATATTGACGTCGATCACTTGCGCGCCGTTCTCGACCTGATCGCGGGCGACCTCTACAGCCGCAGCGTAATCATCCGCCATGATCAGCTTTTTGAACCGAGCAGAGCCGGTGACATTGGTGCGTTCGCCAATATTGACGAATTGCGCGGAGCTTTTTCCAGAAGTGCTTTGAGTCATGTTAGGCGGCAATCGTAAAGGGTTCTAGACCGGCAAGGCGCATGTCTGGACTGGCCACTGGAACTGTGCGCGGGTCCACGCCCTCCACAGCTTTGGCCATGGCGGCGATATGGGCCGGCGATGATCCGCAGCACCCGCCAAGAATGTTGACCTGGCCTGCATCGGCCCATTGTTTGACCAAGTCAGCGGTGGTTTCTGGCATTTCATCATACTCACCCAATTCATTGGGCAAGCCAGCATTGGGGTAAGCCATGATCAACGTGTCTGCGATCCCCGACAGCAATTGCACATGCGGGCGCAATTGATCCGCGCCAAAGCTGCAATTGAGCCCGACAGTGACGGGGTTTGCATGGCGTACAGCGCACCAAAATGCCTCGACCGTGTGCCCTGACAAATTGCGGCCGGACAGATCGGTCAGCGTCATCGACAGCATGATCGGCACATCGCGGCCCAGCTCGCTTTCCAGTTTTTTGACTGCGAAAATACCCGCCTTGGCGTTGAGCGTATCAAAGATTGTCTCGATCAGGATGAAGTCCGCCCCGCCCTTTATCAATGCGGCGGCCTGCTGGTGATAGACCGCAACAAGCTCATCAAAGCTGATCTCGCGGTAACCCGGGTCTTCAACATCAGGGCTGAGTGAGAGTGTTTTATTCGTAGGGCCAATCGCGCCTGCAACGAAGCGCGGGCGGCCATCTTTGGCTTCATATTCCTCAGCCAATACACGCGCCAGCTTGGCCGAGGCGATATTGATCGCATCCACTTGGCTTTCAGCGGCATAATCCGCCTGGCTGATGGTGTTGGCCGAGAATGTGTTGGTGGAGATCACATCTGATCCCGCATCCAAATAGGCACGGGTAATATCGGAAAGAACATCGGGCCGGGTTAGCGCGAGGATATCATTATTGCCCTTTTGATCAGCCTTAAGCCCCAGACCGCCTGCGTAATCTTCCTCGGTCAGCTTGCGGTCTTGGATTTGCGTTCCGAACGCCCCGTCGAAAACCAGCACACGTTCGGCAGCGACGGCTTGGAGTTTCTCGCGCGAATTCATGATTTGTCGCCTTTGGGACGCAAGCCCAGCAGATGGCAGATCGAATAGCTCAGCTCTGCGCGGTTCAATGTGTAGAAATGAAACTGGCGAACACCGCCAGCATAAAGCCTGCGCGACAATTCAGCCGCAATCGTGGCGGAAACCAATTGCCGTGCCTTGGGGTGATTATCCAAGCCATCGAACAATCCCGCCATCCAATCGGGGATCGCCGTGCCGCATAGCCCCGACATTTTCTGCACGGCTGCAAAGCTGAGGACAGGCATGATACCGGGCGTAATCTCGCCCGTGATCCCGCGCGCCGCCGCACTGTCGCGAAAACGGAAAAAGCACTCAGGTTCAAAAAAGAACTGCGTGATTGCGCGGGTGGCCCCAGCTTCAAACTTGGCCTTAAGATTATCAAGGTCCGCCTGAGAATCAGGCGAATCCGGGTGCACTTCAGGATAGGCTGCGCAAGAGATTTCAAAATCAGCGATTTTCTTTAGACCCGCAATCAGCTCAACCGCATTGGCATAGCCGCCTGGGTGCGGGGTGTAAGTGCCATCACCGTCAGGCGCATCACCGCGCAGCGCAACAATGTGCCGTACGCCGCTTTCCCAGTAATGGCGCGCAACCGCGTCCACTTCCTCGCGCGTTGCATTGACGCAGGTGAGGTGGGCAGCAGCCGGAATGCCAGTTTCATTGTTGATGCGCACCACTTGTTCATGTGTGCGTTCGCGAGTGGTGCCGCCTGCCCCATAAGTGACCGAAACAAAACGCGGATCAAACGGGGCCAGCGTCGCAACGCTTTCCCACAATGTCTCTGCCATTTTTTCGGTTTTGGGCGGGAAGAATTCAAAGCTTACATCAATGTCGCCGGGCAAGGCTGCGAACAAAGGTGTGTCATGCGCAGTGCGCGCTTCTTTCGCTTGGTCCAACGGAGCGGTCATGCATCCACTCCCTTGCCAGCGCACTCATCAACCCGTTTTCCGAGCCAGATCTTCACCACCAATTCTTCTCCTTCAAAGGCAATAGGCACCGCCGGAATAAAGCCGGAATCTTTCAGTAATTTTACGATTTGCTCGTCATCAAAACCTAGCCGCGTATGGGCATGGCGTTCGCGCAATTCTTCGCGGTCGTGGGCGGCGAAATCGACGATAGCAATGCGTCCTGCCGGTCTGGTGACGCGAGCAGCCTCTGCCAAAGCAAGCTGCGGATCTAGCGCAAAATGCAGGACTTGATGCAGCAGCACAGTGTCGAACCGGCCTGACGCAAAGGGCAAATCAGCAAAATCACCCTGTACCAACTCAGCCATATCTGCTGGCAAATTTTGCAATTTTGCCCGAGCGATCCGTAACATTTCAAGGTTTTTATCGAGCGCTACGACATGGGTTGCATGGGGCGCGAACAATTCTGCCATTCTGCCCGTGCCCGTCCCAATATCCAGCACCTGGCCAAGCGGCGCACTGCCTAAAGTTTCGAGCAATGCGTCCTCGACCAATGCATCGGGGCTGTGCCTGCGGCGCAGATCATCCCATTCTTCGGCATGGCGGGCGAAGTAATCTTCAGCCGTATTTTCGCGTGCTGAGCGAACGGCATTTAACTTCCGGCGATCATCAGCGCATTGATCCGCCATTTGTGCATCTTCGCGTTCTGCTGTGTCCAGCAATCTGGTGAAAGCAGCGTTCAAAATCGCCGCTTCATGAGAGGGGGCCGGCGCGCGCAGGAAAACCCAGCTTCCTTCGCGGCGGCGTTCCGCCAAACCTGCATCGCACAAAATGCCAACGTGGCGCGATACGCGCGGCTGGCTTTGACCAAGAACTTGAGCCAGCTCGCCAACAGCCAATTCCATTGCGCCGAGCAGGCGGACAATCCGCAGGCGCGTTGGATCCGCAAGGGCGCGTAAGAGTGCTTCTGTTTGCATAAGGCAAATAGATATAAAGATATTTTTATATCTGTAAATGCAGGATAGGCATCAAGGCTTATTAATGGCCGGTCTCTGTGTCACCCAGATTGAT